>DATERQ010000001.1:0-5378 GCA_035271345.1 bacterium
CACCTGTCGCTGTTGACAACCTGCGTCGCCTGGGGGTTAAGAAATTTTATCTGCTAACAGGTGATGCTGACGGAGCCGCCCGCCGGGTAGCTGACGAGTTGAAATTTGATGGCTACTTCGCCGGCTTGCTGCCGGAAGGCAAGGTCCAACAAGTGGAAACCCTACTAACACAATCCTCCAGCGCAAAACATGTGCTGGCCTTTGTTGGCGATGGCGTTAATGATGCGCCGGTGATCGCCCGGGCTGATGTGGGTGTTGCTATGGGTGGCCTAGGCAGCGATGCCGCCATTGAAGCTGCCGATGTGGTTCTAATGGAAGATAACCCAGCTAAATTAGCCACTGCCGTGGATATTGCCCGCTATACTCGCCGGATTGTAAAGCAGAATATCATCATCGCCCTGGCTATTAAGGCATTCTTCTTAATCTTGGGAGCAGTGGGGATAGCCACTATTTGGGAGGCGGTGTTTGCTGATGTGGGTGTAGCCCTGCTGGCCGTTTTAAACGCAGCCCGTACCTTGCGCTATCAACCCAGTTAAACACTCTATCATTTCCTTAGGCCCCAATTATTATTGTGCTCTACACTAAGATGGTTTTTGTCTGGCGAACTGCATCAAAAAGCTTCTAGCTGCCCGCTAACAGGCTCTGGGGCCTGTTTTTAATTTTATGCTAAACAAATAGTAATCATAGAAGGACTTTTGGCATTAAGTCTTGAATTTTATAACAGATGCTCCAGCCATATTTTTGGGCAATATGGTGATGTTAAGGCCGGAAAGATCCTTTGGGCTAGGCCCGTTGGATAACAATGGTAGGGATGTAATCCGAAGCAAAGCGAAGGGTTTTTAACTATGCGCCTGCCATGGGCGTTGCCGACCGCGATAGGGGGTTGATAACTCGCAGCTTAAGATCGTGTTTTCCTAAAGCCCGGTAGGATGATTAGTAAGAATTACAAGTGGGTTGTGTTCCTGCCGATGAATAAGGCCCTGAGTAGGCGGAGGTTCATTAAGCGGCCGGCAGTATGGTCGACGGTGGAAATATCAACCGATATGAAGACCTTTCTTTGATTCCGATGGCCAACCACATTAGCGGTTCGAAATTTTTTGGAGGTGTTATTAGATGAGTTTGGCTGACGCAACCAAGTATTTCTTTGAACAAGCCGCAAAAGGACTCGATTTAAACCCTGGGGTGAGGAAGTTATTGGAGACGCCGCAGCGTGAAGTTATGGTGCAGGTACCAGTGGCCAAAGAAGATGGCACTTTGGATGTTTACTTGGGCTTCCGGGTGCAACACAACAACGCCCGCGGCCCGTTCAAGGGCGGCGTCCGCTTCCACCCCAGCGTGGACCTGGACGAAGTTCGTGGCCTAGCCGCACTTATGACTTGGAAGTGTGCTGCTGTTAACATCCCTTACGGCGGTGGCAAAGGCGGCATTGCTGTGGATCCGTTCACCCTCAATAAACGCGAACTAAAACAAATGACTCGGACTTTCATCAGCGGCATCTTCCCTTTCCTTGGTCAAAAAATTGACGTGCCGGCACCGGATGTTAACACCAATGCTGAAGTTATGGGTTGGATCGTGGATAAAGCCAATGAACTGGCCCAGGATGATATCCGCGGTGTCGTTACCGGCAAACCGATTGAATTAGGCGGCTCCTTGGGACGTACAGAGGCCACCGGTCGCGGTGTAGCCCTTACAACCCTACGCCTACTTAAATATTTGGGCAAAGAGCCGGCTAAAATGAGGATTGCCGTGCAGGGCTTCGGTAACAACGGCAGTTATACCGCTTATTATCTCCATCAGGCTGGCTGCCGCATTGTCGCCGTCAGTGACATCAGCGGAGGCTTCGGCGATGAAGACGGCCTTGATATTCCGGCCATGATGGAATACTGCAAAACCTCCGATAAACATCTGTTAGCCGGTTATCCCGATGCTACTCCAGTCAGTAACAAAGAGTTGCTGGAGGGAGACGTGGACGTCCTTATTCCGGCCGCTTTGGAAAACCAAATTACAAAAGATAACGCAGACCAAATTAAAGCCACCATCGTGGTGGAAGCTGCTAATGCACCTACCACCCCCGAAGGCGACGAAATCCTCAATAAACGCGGGCTTACCGTGGTACCTGACATCTTGGCCAATGCAGGCGGCGTTACCGTTTCCTATTTTGAATGGGTACAAAACCTGCAGTCCTTCTATTGGGATGAAGATACTGTCAACACCCACCTTACTAACATCATGCACAACGCCTTCGACGACATCTGGAACCTGGCTAAAGAACGGGATCTTTCCCTCCGGACCGCAGCCTATACCATCGCCATCGAAAGGGTGGTAAAGGCTATGACATTAAAAGGAATGCTTCTTTAGCATTTAATACGGCTTTCCCTTCCAGCCTAAAAAGCGAGCCCGGGCAGCAAATAGCTACCTGGGCTCGTTCAATCTACCGGTAAATGGCCATGCCATTCAATTCAATTCCTTTTGCCAAGTTACCCCACTTCTTATCGGCGGCAATCTCCTCTGGAGTTCCTTGGGCCTGGATTTTGCCCTGATCAAGCACCACCGTCCGGCTGGCCAAAGCCAGCACCTCGCTAAAATCATGGGTAACCAACACAGCGGTGGTTCCGGTACCGGTAAGAACGGACTTAAATTCAGCCACTAACGATGTCCGTGAGATCAGGTCGATGGAAGCAAAGGGCTCATCTAAAAAAAGTACTCTAGGCTCCAACGCAAAGGCCCGGGCCAGGCTCACACGTTGGGCCTCACCTCCAGACAGGGTCAAGGCATTTTGATCGGCGAGCCCATCAACCCCAAAGCGCTGCAACCACGCCAGGGCTTTTTCTTCAGCACCATCTTTTTGCCCCCGCAGCTTTAACCCTAAAGAAACATTTTCCAGCACCGTGCTATCAAGCAACAACGGTTCTTGGAAAACTACCGCCAATTGCCGCCGCACAGACAAAGCATTTTTTTTGGTAACCACGGTATCACCGAACAATAAATATCCATGGTCAGGTGCAGTCAGGCAGGCCAAAATCGTCAGCAGGGTACTTTTACCGGCACCGTTGGGGCCGATAAGAGCCACTACTTCCTGGGCCTGGATAGCAAAGTCCTTTATCCGCAAACGAAAGCGACGACCTCGCTTGGCCACAATATCTTTCACCGACAGGATTGCGCTCAAGTCTGCCGCCTCCTCTGCTGCAAGACCGTGAGCCAGTAAGTAACGCTATAAGATATTAAGAGCAATACAAAGCTTAGGGCCAAGGCCAAAGAAAAATTTCCTTTATTGACTTCCAAGACAATGGAAGTGGTTAACACCCGACTGTACCACCGAACATTGCCTCCCACCGCCATGGAAGCCCCCACTTCTGCGATTACCCGGCCAAAACCGGCCATAACCGCCGCCATCACACCCAATCTCACTTCGCGGAGAATTAGCCACCAAAATTGTAGCGGTGAAGCACCCAAAGCCAGAATCTGCAACCGCAACTTCGGGGATAGTTGCTGGACGGCAGTCATGGTGAGACCGGCTACTAAAGGCAAGGCAATAATGGTCTGGGCGATAACCATTGCTGTGGGCGTATACATAAGGCCGAGAAAACCGAACGGGCCTCGCCGCCATAGAAAAAGGGCCACCCACAAGCCTACCACTGTAGGTGGCAAGCCCATGCCCGCATTTAGCGCTCCCACCAAAAATTCGCGGCCGCGGAAGCGAGAAACGGCAAAATACAAACCCGATGGCACGCCTAAAACCAAGCTGATAAGTGTAGCCGTACCAGACACTTTTATTGTCAGCAGGGCAATGGTATATACTTCCTTGTTTCCAGTCCACAGTAACTCAAAGGCTTTAATGAATCCTTGTCCAATAAAATCCATCCTTAAACCACCTAGGAGCATTTTTTACCCAATCAGCCCGGGCGCATTAACTGATGTACCACCGAATTGCATGCCGGCAACAAATTAACACTACCAGGTTGGTTTTGCAATCGGGGGGACGACACAGTGGCCGTCCCCCCGACGCCGTCTAAGGGCAATTCTTTCCATTTCCAGGTTACCCCGCAACTATTCGTACTGTTCCTCCTTGCCGGCATCTGGGAAAAATAAAGGCAACCCAAACCGATCAACCCCGAATTGGCCGATTATTTCCTGGGTCTCATCTGCCACCATAAAGTCCACAAATGCTTTCGCACCATCAGCATTGATATTATCAAATTTATCTGGATTTACCTGCATAGCATGATAGATATTAAGCAGAATTGGGTCCCCTTCGAACAAGATTTCCAGATCCAGGGTATCCCTTAAGGCTAGATAGGTACCGCGGTCTGTAAGGGTATAGGCACCCTTTTCCGATGCAATTTTAAGAGTATCAGCCATACCGCTACCAGCGTCAATATACCAATCTCCTTCTGGTTCCAGGCTCAGATCAGCCCAAATCCCTTTTTCCATTTTATCGGTACCGGAATCATCGCCGCGGGTGACAAAGCCAGCTTCGTTTTCAAACAAGGCAGCGAATGCATCCGGGGCTATCTCTAAGCCTTCCAACCCCACCGGATCTTCTGCCGGGCCAACGAGGATAAAGTCGTTATGCATAACTAAAGTCCTGTTAATTACATCTCCGAGCGCTTCCACTTCTTTTTCTGCTTCTGGTGCGTGTACCAACAGCACATCGGCCTCACCCAGGCTTGCCATTTCCAACGCCTTGCCAGTACCCACCGCAATGGTTTTCACCAGATAACCGGTTTGTTGTTCAAAAATCGGGATTAGCTCGTCGAGCAAACCGCTGTCTTGGGTACTGGTGGTGGTAGACAAAATAAGCTCTTTCACCGCCGGTTCAGCCCCATGATCGCCATTTTGCCCCGGCTGAGCCGGAGACCCGCAAGCAATCAGGGTAATAACCACCGCTACAGCCAATAGTAGAATCAAGGACCTTTTCCCTCTCAAGTTTCTCGCTCCTTATATTTTGTTGCCCCTTTTTAAAGCGCACCTCCTATTCACCTTCAGCAACCGACAATGGGGTCTCGTAAGCCGGTGCCCACATCTTCTTTCCACAATGGGAGGCCAAGTCGTTTCCAACTTAACCCTATCGCCCTGGCACCTTAGCTTTGCTTTAGGCGGCCAGAGTCGAAGATTGTGTGTGCCGGCGGGCATAATGCCCTACCGGCTGCACAGGTTGGCAACCAGTTATTTAGGCGGCGGCGTTGATCCGCACTCACCACCGCGCCCAGTTAGGATTTCCAATCCATGGGGCAGCGCCGGTAGAATAACGGAAAGATTTTCGTCCACCGCGCGCGGGCTCCCAGGTAAATTAACGATAAGGGTTTGCCCTCGCATCCCGGCTACGGCCCGCGATAGCAAAGCATGGGGCGTACTCTTAAGTCCATGGGTCCGCATGG
>DATERQ010000002.1:0-5187 GCA_035271345.1 bacterium
CACAATGGCACTCCCAGTCCTTCGTGGGACCGAAAATGCGTTCACAAAATAGGCCCTCCCGCTCCGGTTTCAGAGTGCGATAATTAATCGTCTCTGGCTTCTTAACTTCGCCACTGGACCAAGCCCGCACCTGATCTGGAGAAGCCAAGGCGATCCGGATGCGATCAAATCTGTTTGCATCTAGCAAAGGGCCTCGCTCCCTTCTACCTTAGTCGTTTTATCACTGGCCAGTGAATTTAATCTACAATGGTTTTACAGCACTTCAACTGGATTCTACCGCTTCTGCCGATACTCGCTCGTCTTCTTCGCCATCATCCTCTTCATCATCCGGTGGCGTTTTTCTCTTTCGACTCCGGGGATGCGACGCTTTGCCATCAATATCTAACTCCAATTCCCTGGCGGTGGCGATCACATCGTCTTCGTCATCACGGATATCTATCTCTTCCTCGTTCTTATTCAGCACTTTGGCATCCAAGCACAGGCTTTGTAGTTCTTTAATCAGCACTTTAAATGATTCCGGAACCCCAGGTTCAGGCACGTTTTCTCCTTTTACAATAGCTTCGTAAGTTTTTACGCGGCCCACCACATCATCAGATTTCACAGTAAGAAGCTCTTGTAACGTATAAGCAGATCCGTAAGCCTCCAAGGCCCACACTTCCATCTCGCCAAACCGCTGTCCACCAAATTGGGCTTTGCCCCCAAGCGGCTGTTGGGTTACCAAGGAATAAGGGCCAGTGGAACGGGCATGGATTTTATCATCAACCAAGTGGGCCAATTTCAGCATGTAGATATAGCCCACCGTGATCAGATTATCAAAGGGTTTTCCGGTACGCCCATCGCGGAGCTGGATTTTTCCGTCAACAGGTAAATTGGCCTTGGACAGCAGGCCCCTAATCTCTTCTTCGCTAGCCCCGTCAAACACCGGGGTAGCAATCTTGAAGCCCAAGATCTTGGCTGCCCAGCCCAAATGGGTTTCCAATACTTGCCCGATGTTTAGCCGTGATGGTACCCCTAGTGGGTTAAGGACAATATCCACCGGTTCACCATCCGGTAAGAAGGGCATATCCTCTTCCGGGAGAATCTGAGCAATGACCCCTTTATTACCATGGCGGCCAGCCATTTTGTCGCCCTCAGAAATCTTTCTTTTTTGGGCCACATACACCCGCACCAACTGGTTTATGCCCGGTGCAATCTCGTCACCTTCATCGCGGGAAAACACCTTCACATCCACCACTATGCCAGCCTCACCGTGGGGCACACGTAACGATGTATCTCGAACTTCCCGTGCCTTTTCCCCAAAAATGGCTCGTAACAGTCGTTCCTCGGCTGTCAGTTCCGTCTCACCTTTAGGGGTAACCTTTCCCACTAGAATATCACCGGAGCGAACTTCAGCTCCAATGCGAATAATACCGCGGTCATCCAAATCTTTTAATGCATCTTCACCCACATTGGGTATGTCCCGGGTAATTTCCTCCGGCCCCAGCTTGGTATCGCGGGCGTCACATTCGTACTCCTCAATATGAATAGACGTAAACACGTCTTCCTTTACCAATCGCTTTGAAATTAGAATAGCATCCTCATAATTGAAACCTTCCCAAGGCATAAAAGCCACCAGAACATTACGACCCAACGCCAGTTCCCCATTCTCCGTGGAAGGACCGTCCGCTAGAATAGTCCCCTCCTCCACCCGGTCACCCTTAGCAACTATGGGGCGCTGATTGATGCAAGTCCCTTGGTTGGAGCGCACAAATTTGTCCAACTGGTATTTATCCAGCGTACCATCGTCGGCACGCACGACAACAGCATCGGCTGCGATCTGCACCACTTCCCCCGGCCGGCTTGCCACCACCAATACCCCTGAATCATAAGCCGCCTTGGCTTCAATGCCGGTCCCCACCAAGGGGGACTCGGGCACCAACAGCGGTACTGCTTGACGTTGCATATTGGAACCCATAAGAGCCCGGTTGGCATCATCGTGTTCCAAAAATGGAATTAGCGCCGTAGCCACCGACACTAATTGTTTCGGTGAAACGTCCATGAAGTCCACTTGATCCGCCGGCACTTCTACAATTTGATTAGCAAAGCGCACTGTTACCTTGTTGTTTACAAACCGGCCTTCTTCAGTGAGCGGCTCATTGGCTTGAGCCACGACATACTCGTCCTCTTCATCGGCAGTCATGTAGACAATTTCTTTGGTAACTAAACCGGTTTTCTTATCTACCCTTCGATACGGAGTCTCAATAAAGCCATACTTATTCACCCGAGCATAAGTAGACAACGAACTGATAAGACCGATGTTTGGCCCTTCAGGTGTTTCTATCGGACAAATGCGTCCGTAGTGAGAATAGTGAACATCTCGCACTTCGAACCCTGCCCGTTCCCGGGACAAACCGCCCGGGCCCAGTGCCGACAGACGCCGTTTGTGAGTTAGTTCGGCCAGCGGATTAGTTTGATCCATGAATTGTGATAGCTGGGAGCTGCCAAAAAACTCCTTAATGGATGCCACCACCGGTCGGATATTGATCAAGGCTTGGGGTGTAATAATATCCACGTCTTGTATCGTCATCCGTTCCCGGACCACCCGTTC
The DNA here is from genome assembly GCA_035271345.1 of bacterium. Lineage (GTDB taxonomy): Bacteria > Bacillota > DTU030 > DUMP01 > DUMP01 > DUNI01. The sequence continues at coordinate 2,588 of DATERQ010000002.1, forward strand.
CATTCTGGATAAGCCAATGCGGAATTGGTTCTGAAGCAATTCTCCCACAGAGCGCAGCCTTCTATTGCCCAGATGGTCAATATCATCTGCTCGGCCTTCCCCGTCCTTAAGCCCGATTAGATATTTAATGGTAGCAATTATATCTTCCTTGGTTAGCACCTGTTTTTCAGGCGGCAGGTCGAGTTTTAGCTTTTTATTGAATTTGTAACGACCCACTGCCGCCAAATCATAGCGCTTAGGTTCGAAAAATAGGTTTTCCAGCAAATTGCGGGCACTGTCCACCGTCGGCGGCTCTCCCGGACGCAGACGCTTATAAATTTCTATTAGTCCCTCTTCCTCATTGTTGGTACCATCACGCTCCAAAGTAGCTCGGATACAAGTATGATCGCCAAACAACTCCAAGATATGTCCGTCGGAACCATAACCCAACGCCCGAACCAAAGCCGTCACCGGCACCTTACGGGTACGATCTACCCGGACGGTAATAACATCCTTGCCATCCAGTTCGAACTCCAACCAGGCACCCCGGTTAGGCATGATCGTTGCTCCATAAAGTTCTTTGCCCTGTTCTTCGGTCTTGGTAAAGTAGACCCCAGGGGAACGCACCAACTGGCTTACCACCACTCGTTCGGCCCCATTAATAATAAAGGTACCTTTGTCAGTCATCAAGGGGAAGTCCCCCATGAAAACCTCTTGTTCCTTTACTTCACCGGTTTCCTTGTTATGGAGCCGGACTTTCGCTTTTAAGGGGGCGGCGTAAGTAACATCGCGTTCCTTGCATTCTTCCACCACATGCTTAGGCTCACCTAGGCTGTATGTGACAAACTCCAGGATAAGATTGCCGGTAAAATCTATAATGGGTGACACTTCCGAAAATGTTTCTTTTAATCCCTGTTCCAGGAACCACTGATAAGAACTGCGCTGAATCTCAATCAGGTTGGGGAGATCCAGCACATCAACCAACTTAGCAAAACTATGACGCTCATTGGCAGAACCCCAATTTGGATAGAGCAAGTTGACTTCACCCCTCAGCTTGCTAATTGTGAACTTTTTTAACGGCCGTACCGTTGCCAAAAACACTGAAAAGCAAGGCGGCTAATAAGGCAAACCTCGCCTCGCTTAATAACAAAAAGAGCCACTTAGTATTATTCCCAGTTTTTTCAAAAACTATCCCCTCACCTGTGATGGTCCTAAAAAGCAAGAAATACTCCTAGTCGCATTCAATTATGTTATCACATGCATTGCCAGGCGTCAATAGGGGAAGCGCATTAAATTGTATTTTGGCCCTTCTATGTTATACTTAGTATGTATTCCCAAACCAATAACGATCCAAGTTCGGAAGGAGGATTATGATGAATTTCAACATCAACGAACGAGTAGCTTGGGTGGGTAAGATCGATTGGGAGCTAAAGTGGTTCCACGGGCACGAGTATTCTGTGCATAAAGGCTCATCATACAATGCCTACCTGATTAGGGACAAGAAGACCGTTTTAATCGACACTGTCTGGCAACCATTCGCGAAAGAATTTGTCGCCAACCTGAAGGAAACCCTCGACCTTGATGATATCGATTATATCATATCAAACCACGCTGAAATAGACCATAGCGGCGCCTTACCAGAACTCATGCGAGAAATTCCGGAAACGCCTATCTACTGCAGTGCCAATGGGATTAAATCACTCAAAGGACACTTTCACAATGATTGGAATTTTGTCCCGGTAAAAACGGGGGATCAGTTGGATATCGGTGAAAACAAGCTTGTGTTTATTGAGGCGCCAATGTTGCATTGGCCTGATAGTATCTTCACCTATATGTCAGGAGATAATATTTTGTTCAGCAATGATGCCTTTGGACAACACTACGCATCTGAGTCCATGTACAATGACTTGGTGGATCAAGCTGAACTATACCATGAAGCAATTAAGTACTATGCCAATATCCTAAATCCTTTTAGCGCCTTAGTAAAAAAGAAAATCGATGAAGTGTTGGCCCTCGAAGTCCCGCTAGATATGATCTGTCCTGCCCATGGTGTTATTTGGCGGCATAATCCGCTGCAGATTGTCCACAAATATCTGGAATGGGCCCAGGCCTATCAAGAAGATCAGGTAACTATTGTCTACGATACGATGTGGAACGGAACCAGGCGCATGGCCGAGGTTATAGCGGCCGGCATCGGAGCCGCTGACAGCAATATTAAGGTAAAGCTCTACAATATGGCTAAAACAGACCGTAATGACGTCCTCACAGAAGTGTTCAAGTCCAAAGGGGTTTTGGTGGGCTCACCTACGGTCAACCGCAGTATCTTAGCTTCCTTAGCTGCTTTTTTGGACGCGGCCACAGGGCTATCCTTCAAAAATAAAAAAGCGGCCGCCTTTGGCACTTATGGCTGGAGCGGTGAATCAGTGGCGGTATTAACAGACCGGCTCAAACAGGCCGGGTTCGAACTGTTAAGCGACGGCATTAAGGCAACCTGGAACCCCGGTAGCGACGCTTTGGTCCGTTGCCACCAGTTTGGCCAACAGTTCGCCAGCCAATTGTAGAACAATCATGCAGCAAAAGAGTGTGGTCATTATCGGAGGCGGGGCTGCTGGCTTAATGGC
>DATERQ010000003.1:0-2079 GCA_035271345.1 bacterium
TAAGCCCCTGCCGGTGCATGCCATTTCAAGCTGGAGAGGGATAAGATCTGTTGATTGTCGAAAAAAGTCGTAGTTTGAAAAAGGAGGTGGTAAGTTAAACGTCGAAAGGTATAAGATGGCTATGGTGGGAAGCATTGGCAATATGTTAACCGGAACTGGCTTGTGGCAGGGGGTGGCGGTTTGCGAACTGGGGCGGGATTTTATAAGGACCTGGAACAGCTATCGCGAGAGCTGGATATCATCTTTAACAGTACACAGGACGCTATGTTTTTGGCCCAGGTCGATGAATCAGAGTTTCGCTATTTAAGGAATAATAGTTCCCATCAAAAATTAACTGGATTTAGCACCAAAGACATAAAGGGCAAAACCCCGTTGGAATTATTGGGTCCAGATCTGGGTTCCATTATGACAACAAACTACCAAAAATGTATCGACTCCAAAGCCCCCATCATCTACGAAGAAACCATAACCTTCCCGGCCGGCACCAGGGATTGGCTGGTGAGCATAAGCCCCATGCTGGAAGGGGGCCAGGTAAAATATATTGTTGGGGCCCGAAAAGATATAACATTGCGGAAGAAGGCTGAGGCAGAGAAGGAGGAATTGCTGGCTAAATTTCAGGCCATGTTTGATGGTCACCAAGCAGTTGTTTTACTGATCGAACCGATCAGTGGCAAAATAGTGGATGCCAACCCGGCAGCCCTGAAGTTTTTTGGCTATCCGAAAAATAAAATCCTTCAACTGGCAATCGAAGATATTCATCTGGAACCGGCAGATAAAGTCAAGCAGATGAGACTAATGGCCCTGGCCCGAAAACAAAAATATTCGCTCTGCCCCTACCGCTTGAAGTCCGGCGAAGTAAGAATGACAGATGTTTATACATCCCCCATCATACATGATGGCCGAAAGCTATTGTTTTCAATAATCTTTGACGTTACCGACCGCGAACGGTATAAGAATGAGCTATATTTAGAAAAGGAAACCCTTAGAACCACCTTGCTGTCCATTGGTGACGGTATCATTACCACTGATAAGAAAGGCCGGATAACGGCCATGAATAAGGTGGCGGAAGATATCAGCGGCTGGACACTAAAGGAAGTGGAAGGACGGCCATTTAGCCAGATTTTCCGGCTGATTAATGAAAAGACTGGCATTGGAGTTGAGAATCTAGTTGATCGGGTGCTAACAGAAGGCGCTATTGTGGGCTTGGCCAACCATACCCTGTTGTTAACAAAGGACGGTAAAAAAGTTCCCATTGCCGATAGTGCTGCCCCCATAAAAGATCATTTTGACCGCGTCTATGGCGTAGTGATAGTTTTCCGAGATGTTACCCAGGAAAGGAAGTACCGGCAAAGAATTACTCGTTTAAGCCAGCGCGATTTTTTGACCGGCCTTTCCAACCGCAGGTTTGTCCATCAGGAAATGGAACGATTGAAAGATGGTAGTGACCATTTGCCCATGGTTGTAGTCATGGCTGATATCAATGGTCTCAGATTAGTGAACAAGGTGTTTGGCCATCAAGAAGGAGACCAGGTGCTAAAACGGGCAGCTCAAATACTTAAGAATAGTTTTCGCCGGGGAGACCTAGTAGCTCGTTGGGGCGGCGATGAGTTTTTGATTCTACTCCCCCGGACCAGTGCCGAATCAGCCGCAAGGATTGCCCGGAGCGTGGAGGAGGCTGCGGCGAATTCCAATGGTTTGATTACCAATATCAGCATTGCCTTAGGCCTTGCGGTAATGGAAACTGCAGACCAAACATTTGACCAGCTGCTGCAAAAAGCGGAAGAAGATATGTATCGGCACAAACTGCTCATGGGCAAAAGCCATCGCAATGCTATTCTGAACACCATGCTTTCGACTTTGTATGAAAGTAAGCGTCAAATAGTACCCACCTAGCCACCAGCCTCCCTATCATTTATCCTATGAAGTAGGATTGTGACGAGGAGGTTTTTCCATGACCAGACTGGAACGGCAGAAACTCTGGGAAACCAGGATCGCGGAATTTAAGGCCAGTGGCCAAAGCGCTGCCACATGGGCCAGAGAAAACAACATCAAACCTAACCAACTATACTATTGGCTAAA
>DATERQ010000004.1:0-17947 GCA_035271345.1 bacterium
GGACATTGCCCCCAGCTCGTTAGTCCCGATGGTATTCCGTTTACGTATGACTTTTTGCCTGGCGCCAAAAGTGTTGCTACCCAAATCAAAGCCTCCAATTGCCCGCCGGTTGTAATTGTGCTTGATTGTGGCGATTTGGAACGTATTGGATCCTTGGCCGATGAAATAATTATGGCTCCACAAATAATTAATATCGACCATCACGCTACCAATACTATGTTTGGAACGATAAACTGGGTCGAACCCCGTGCAGCAGCAACGGCGGAAATGATTTTGGTTTTGCTTCAAAAATTGGGTATTCAGGTTGATCTTGAGATTGCAACCTGTTTATATACTGGTATCTACACCGATACTGGTGGTTTTAGATATATGAATACCACCCCCGAAACCCATCAAGCGGCTGAAATGCTGCTTAGGGTCGGCGTCAAACCATGGTACGTGGCTGACAATGTTTATAACAGGAAATCGCTGTCTCAACTAGGGCTAGTCCGACTAGCATTGGAACGATTACGTGTTAGTCCCAATGGTTTCATCGCCTGGATTAGCTTACCTTACGGTGGTTTCGGTTGCTATTCGGATCAAGATGCTGGTGGGTTGATTAATTACCCGCGCATGGTAGCAGGAGCCGAGGTTGCGGTATTGCTGAGGGAAGCTAATCCGGAGCAAGTACGAGTCAGCTTTCGCTCCCGTAGCATCGTTGATGTAGGAATGCTGGCACAACGTTTTGGTGGTGGGGGTCATGCTCGGGCAGCAGGTTGTACTATTGTAGGATCCATGCTCCAAGTGGAGGATCAGGTCCTGGCTGCCGTCGAAAAAGCTGTTTTGGAGGCAAAGGACGATGCTTGATGGGTTCGTTAACTTGCTTAAACCCCCTGGTCCATCTTCACATGATTTGGTTTCTCATATACGCCAGCTTACAGGCATTAAGAGGGTCGGGCATACCGGTACCTTGGATCCATTAGCCGCCGGGGTTTTGGTTATAGCCATTGGCAGAGCAACACGGTTAATTCAGTACCTGGACAGCACAAAAACCTATCTAGGGGAGGTCACTTTTGGTATAGATACTGATACCTTGGACGCGGCTGGGAACGTTTTAGCCAACCGGCCGGTGAGCCTGAATCGTGATCAACTGGAAATGGCATTAAAAGGATTTAAGGGGACGGTTTTTCAAGTACCGCCTATGGTATCGGCCCTTAAGTGGCGTGGCCGCCGCCTTTATAATCTTGCTCGGGCGGGCATTGAAATAGAACGACCAGCACGGGCCGTATTCATAAAAGAGCTGGAATTGTTGTCATTTTTTCCCGATAAGAATTATCCTCGTTCGCTGATCAAATGCACATGTTCAACCGGTACGTATATGCGCGCCTTGGCTGTTGACATAGGGAAACAATTAGGCTGTAGCTCTTATCTATCGTTTCTGTTGCGGGTACAAAATGGCCCCTTTTCCATTACGAGAAGCCTTACATTGGAACAGCTTAAATGGTGCATTGAACAAAATGACGATTCCCGTTGGCTTATTTGCCCTCAGCAGGCCCTGTCTGGTTTACCTGTTGTAGTTTTGTCCGATCAAGATGCAATTGCTTTTACCCATGGGAACCCAATTTGGCTGGAACATGGTCTAACTAAGTCGAATGTGGTAAGCCCGGTTTGTGTTTGTGACCAACAGCGTACTTTTTTAGGTGTTGGTCTTGGTTTGCCCGAACAGCCTGGTTGCTTGCGGCCTAAAGTTGTATTTAATTGAGGAGCGTCAAAAGACATGAGAATTGTAACAGGACTGGACAATTGGCCCCTGAAAAGCGCTGTGGGAAGCGTAGCCCTAGGCTTTTTTGATGGGGTTCATCTTGGGCACCAGAGTATAATTATTGACACGGTTAAAAAAGCGCAACAACAATCCCTGCCAAGCGTGGTGTTATCGTTTGCAGCCCATCCTTTAACTGTGATAAAACCAGCCATGGCTCCGAAATTATTAACGCCAATACGAGAAAAGACTCTTTTGATTGAATCGCTAGGTGTAGATATTTTATTATTGCTTCCGTTCACAAATTCTTTTGCTACCCTGGAAGCGCGTGTATTCACCCACCTGGTACTAGTTCAAAAACTAAAAGCCAAACATATTACTATCGGATACAATTATGATTTCGGCTATCGGCGGCAAGGTACGCCCGAAAAACTGCTGGCTTGGGGAAAAGAACTAGGATATAATGTTACTATTATTCCACCAATCACCTATGATGGTATGATAATATCGAGTAGCCGTATAAGGCGGCTAATCAGTCAAGGCGAAGTTGGTAAAGCGGCAGCAATTCTTGGTCGCTGTCCAACTATTTCGGGTAAAGTTGTTCGTGGGGCCGGGCGCGGGCATTTACTTGGCTTTCCTACTGCCAATATTGATCTTGACGCGGATTTGTTAAAACCTCGTTTCGGTGTGTATGCTGTACGTAGCCGGTACAGAGGTAAATACCTGTATGGATTGGCAAATATGGGCTTGGCACCCACTTACGATGATAGTACCGTTCGGTTTGAGGTCTACTACTTTGATTTTGATGAAAACCTTTATGGAGAATATCTGCGCGTTGAATTAATGGCATTTTTGCGGCCAGAAAAGAAATTTGATTCCAGCAAAGAACTTATACAACAAATGAAGGCGGACAAGAAGAAAGCTGGCGTTATTTTTACATACAAAAAATTTAAACCTGACCTATTAGCTGAAGTGTAGTTTACAATCCCAAGGGTTTATGATAGAATTTTTGCGGAAGGGGCGTTGAACATAACCATAATTAAGGTACTTAACGGTATGGTTAGGTGACGAAACATGAACCTCAGCCGCGGATAATTCGTGCCTCCGTCGGTTGTCTGGGACTGGGGGGATAGAACAGAGGAGGTTTTACCATTGGCTCTTACTGGTCCTAAGAAAGAGGAGATCATCGCTGATTTCCAATTGCACGATTTGGATACTGGGTCACCGGAAGTCCAAATTGCCATCCTTACCGAACGGATAAACTATTTAACCGTACATCTTAAGGAACACAGAAAAGACCACCATTCCAGGCGAGGATTACTAAAAATGGTTGGACAACGGCGCGGAATGCTGGATTATCTAAAGGCCAAGGATATTCAGCGGTATCGCAACTTGGTTGACAAACTAGGTCTTAGATACTAAGAGCGGGGAGGCCCGCTCTTTATTGTTGACGAGGTATTTTTGCAACAATGCAACAAAAGAAAGGAAATACTACTTGTTATAAAGAAGAGACTAGGTAATAAGATAAAGGAGGTTTGCAAATTTGCCGGAAATATTTCAAACCATGCTGGCTGGCCGACCCCTAAGTGTAGAAATCAATCTTGTAGCAAAGCAAGCTAATGGGGCAGTTTTGGTACGATATGGAGATACGGTGGTGCTTGTCACTGCTTGTTGCTCCAGTGAACCGCGCGAGGGTATTGATTTTTTCCCGTTAACTGTGGATTACGAAGAACGCCTTTATGCTGCCGGTAAGATCCCAGGTGGTTTTATCAAACGTGAGGGACGACCTAGTGAAAAGGCGATACTATCGGCTCGCTTGATTGACCGGCCGCTTCGACCCCTGTTCCCGACCGGGTTTCGCAATGATGTTCAGATTATCGCCTTGGTTTTATCCGTGGACCCAGATAATTCCCCTGAAATGACCGCAATGCTAGGAGCGTCCATTGCCCTTTCCGTGTCCGACATTCCCTTTAGCGGTCCCGTAGCAGGCGTTATTGTAGGATATGTTGACGGTAAACTTATCCTTAACCCGACTGTGGAGCAAGAGGAAATAAGCCAGCTACATCTTACTATGGCTGGTAAAGAAAACAGTATTATGATGGTAGAAGCGGGGGCCAACCAGGTGGATGAAGAAACTGTGTTGGGCGCACTAGCCTTTGGACAACAAGCAGTTAACGAACTTATAGCATTCCAGCGTGAAATTGTTAAGCAAGTGGGTAAAGAAAAACAGGATCTACCTTTTTATGAACCTGATTCATCGTTGGCGGACAAAGTACGGGTTTGGGCGACAGATAAAATAAGAACATCCTTGGTCATACCAGAAAAAAAAGCCCGGGATGCCGGACTTCAGGAAGTGCAACAAGCTGCATTAGAGAAATTCATTGCTGATCATCCTGAGGAAAGCAAAGATATATTGGATGTTATTAGCACAGTTATTAGGGACGAAATCAGGCGGATGGTTTTGAAAAATGGCATTCGCACCGATGGTCGCGCTGTGGCTGAAGTGCGACCTGTTACGGCGCAGGTGGGCTTGCTCCCCCGTGTCCATGGTTCAGGGCTGTTTACCCGTGGCCAGACCCAAGTCTTAACTGCGCTGACCTTAGGAGCTGTAAGCGATGAACAGGTGCTGGATGGATTGGGAGTGGAAGAATCCAAACGATTTATGCACCACTATAATTTTCCCCCCTGCTCAGTTGGGGAAACCAGGCCTATCCGTGGACCGGGCCGAAGAGAGATCGGCCATGGTGCCCTTGCTGAACGGGCTTTGGAACCCGTGGTCCCCGATGAAAATGAGTTTCCTTACACAATCCGATTAGTATCTGAAGTGCTTGAATCTAACGGCTCTTCATCCATGGCTAGTGTTTGCGGTAGTACCCTTGCTCTTATGGACGGCGGTGTACCCATTAAAGAACCTGTAGCTGGTGTAGCCATGGGGCTTATGAAAGATGGGAATCAGATTGCTATCCTTACCGATATTCAAGGAATTGAAGATGCCAATGGAGATATGGATTTTAAAGTAGCTGGATCGGCCAAGGGTATCACTGCCCTTCAAATGGATATCAAGGTTGCGGGGATTACTATGGAAATATTACGGCAAGCCTTGAAGCAAGCAAAGCAAGGACGTATGTTTATTCTAGCAGAGATGCAAAAGGCGATATCAGAGCCGAGAGCGGACATTTCGCCATATGCACCCCGCATGCTTACCATGGAAATAGATCCTGATAAGATTCGTGATGTTATCGGACCAGGCGGCAAGACTATCCGTAAAATCATTGATGAAACCGGCGTCCAAATTGACATCGAGGATGATGGGCGGGTATTTATTACCGCTCTCGATGAAGACGCGGCCTATCAAGCCCAGGATAAAATCAAGCTCCTCACACAGGATGTGGAGGTAGGTACTATCTATTTGGGTACGGTTACACGAATAATGAAGTTTGGTGCTTTCGTTGAAATCCTTCCGGGCAAAGAAGGTTTAGTTCATATCTCGCAATTGGCTCGCACCCGCGTGGCGAGAGTGGAAGATGTGGTAAGTATTGGGGATGAAATCACGGTAAAAGTAACAGAGATTGATCGCCAAGGACGTATCAATCTATCCCGAAAAGAAGTTCTACTGGGCCGAGCCGGACAAAATACTGATAAAGGAAGGCGACCTTGAACAAAGGTCGTAACCAGGATAAGGTAAGCATAGATCCTTGGTAGAGGGTTTATGCTTTCATCTACTTGCTGATGCAGTTTGTGTTATGACAACATCCGTATCTGGACATGGGAGGTGCGGGATTTGTACCAAAAGACGGTGTTGCCAGCCGGTGTTACCGTGGTGACTGAAGAAAAACAGACTTTTCCTTCAGTAGCTGTTGGGTTTTGGGTAAATGTGGGATCGAAATGGGAGAGTCCAGCACAAGCTGGGGCCTCGCATTTGTTAGAACACCTTCTCTTTAAAGGAACCAGCAAATATAGTGCCCGAGAAATTGCTGAAACTTTTGATTCTGTCGGTGGGCAACTCAATGCCTTCACGTCAAAAGAGCACACTTGTTATTATGCCAGGGTTCTAACGGACCATTTTGCTTTAGCCATAGATGTACTGTCAGAGATGTTTCTAAGGCCAAAGCTGTCACCAAAAGATGTCGTCCGCGAAAAAATGGTTGTACAAGAAGAAATTAATATGTACGAGGATTCTCCAGATGAATTAGTACATGATCTATTGGCAAAGACCGTTTGGCCTCAGCACCCGTTAGGGCGACGAATACTTGGAGACAAAAAAAGTGTGTTGAACCTGGCTCCTGAAGAAGTGCACTCTTTTTTCCGGCAGCATTACAGACCAACTAACTTAGTTATTTCAGTGGTAGGAAATATTAAACATGAACAGGTGGTATCTACCTGTGAGAAATACTTTAATTCAACTGAAGTTGGTCAAGCTAAGAGGTTATCCCAGGAAGCACCCGGATATAATGCCCGATCTGATACTTTTATCCGAGATTTGGAACAAGTGCATTTGTGTCTGGGCGCTCCTGGCGTAGCTATCAATGACGATAGGCTGTACACGATGGATGTTGCTAACTGTATTTTAGGAGGAGGACTTTCGTCAAGGTTGTTTCAACGGATAAGGGAAGAGAGAGGAATGGCGTATAGCATTTTTTCTTATCATAGTGCCTACCAAGATAACGGTTTGCTCACTATATATGTTGGGCTTAATCGTGGAAACATCAAACCGGGAATTGACTTAATTCGGCAAGAACTAGAAGCCATGGCAAATATGCCGGTTACCATTGAGGAACTAAAGCGGGCAAAACAGCAAATCTGGGGCAATTTCCTTTTAGGGCTTGAAAGCACTACTAATCGCATGATTCGTCTTGCTAAACAGGAGCTCAGTTTAAAGCGCTGGGTTTCTCTAGACGAGGTCCAGGCTAAAATCAACGCGGTTACTGCAACCAATATTCAAGAGCAGTGCCTACGGCTTTTTCAACCGGATACCATGGCAGTAGTATCACTAGGGCCTCTAGATACGGAGGTTGCTATATGGTGATAAAGCCTGCTATCACGGTAAATATACCACTGTTTCGCTATCCTCATGCCGATGATTTACCAGTGCCGGCTTATCAAACCCCAGGTGCAGCGGGGTTTGATTTGTATGCAGCCATTGACCAGCCCCTTGCCCTTGGGCCGGGGGAACGAGTGCTTGTTTCTACTGGCGTTGCCATCGCTTTACCAGCGGGATACGAGGCCCAGATAAGGCCTCGAAGTGGACTAGCCTTAAAATGCGGCCTTACTGTTTTAAATAGTCCTGGTACAGTGGATAGTGATTATCGGGGAGAAATCAAAGTTCTGCTAATAAACCTTGGAACCAAGCCCATTATTATCCAGCGTGGGGATCGGGTTGCGCAATGCATTATCGGCGTTGCTATTCATGCCTGTTGGAAAGAGGTAGCCCAATTGCCACCTTCTTCTCGGGCCAATGGTGGTTTTGGGCATACAGGTCATAAATAGCATTTGCCCCCTAATCTTGGCATAGAATTAATTAGCAAGATAGGGGGTGTTGCTGTGCTTAGTTTGGCAGCAATAATTGGGTTTACGGCTCTATTATATATCTCCCTTAATCGGCGGACACAGGAGCTCCTGCGGCAAATGAATCATGAGCTACCAGTGGAGCCCAAGCAGTCGGCTTTTTCACAAGCTGCCGTGGATCTTTTGGCTACTGCTGGCGGAATATATTTAGCCCTGTTATTAATTCGAAATTTCTTGCAGATAACTGTGCCGGATGAAATCGTGATCTATGGTTTTCAATTGGAACCGTTGGCAGCTTTATCGCTGCTGGTCGCCGTGTTCCAACCCTATCTTAGCACCCTTATCCGACGCCAATAAGAACGGGAAGGGGAGGTGGGGAAACTATGCGCTTAAGCCAGCTAGAGAATAAGGAATTGATCAATCTCCAGGATGGTTGCCGCATTGGTTATTTTGGTGATGTGGATTTGGTATTTGATGGCGATAGTGGACATATTATTGGATTAGAAATAAGCAATCGGAACAAGTTCCTTAGATTGTTTGGTAGTAAATGTGGATCGCTAATTCCTTGGCAAGCAATAAAAAAGATAGGCAAAGAAGTGATAATTCTTGATGCCACCGCTGAAACAAATGTTGACACCTATAGAGATTTATAGGAGAATAGACATAATCTAGCGGTGAACGGAGGTGCGATAGTGGGGATTCGAGTGCTAGTCTCGGGTGCTAACGGGAAGGTAGGTCGCGAACTCGTCAAGGGGATTGAAGGGGAGCCTACGCTAAAGCTAGTCGGGGCTGTGGGACGGCTGCATGGCATTGGTGCCGATATTGGAGTTCTTGTGGGTCAAAAGCCATTGGGAATAAAGCTGTCTTCTGATTTGAAAGGAACCATTGTTAATACCAAGGCGGAGGTCGTAGTTGATTTTACTCAACCGCAAACTATTAAGCAAAATTTAATTACTATCGCAGAAGCTGGAGCCCATGCCGTTATTGGGACTACGGGCATATCTGAAGCTGATATTCCGGAGATAACATCTATTTGCAATAAACACCGGGTTAATGCGATTATTTCCCCTAACTTTGCCCTAGGTGCGGTTTTATTGCTTAGGTTCGCGCAAATAGCAGCACGGTTTTTCCCCAATGTGGAAATTGTTGAAACGCACCACGATCAAAAATTGGATGCTCCTTCCGGTACCGCGATCAAATATGCAGAGGCAATTGTAAAAGCAGTGGGGAAATGCTGTGTAGCACCTACAAAAGTGGAAAAATTAGCTCATGTTCGCGGTGGAGACTTAGCCGGGGTCAAGGTGCATAGCCTTCGCCTGCCTGGATTTGTGGCCCACCATGAGATTGTCTTCGGCGGGTCGGGCCAAAGTTTGACCCTTAAACACGACTCTATTAGCCGTCAGTCCTTTGTGCCTGGTGTACTGTTAGCCATAAGCCAGATAGAAAATATAAACGGCGTAGTTTACGGGTTGGAGAATATATTAGACTTATCATAGCGACGGATGGGGGTATTGTCCTTGAAAAAGTACGCAGTAGCTATTGTGGGTATTACTGGGGCTGTGGGTCAAATTATGCTTAAGCTGTTGGCTGAACGCAACTTTCCGATAAAAACCTTACTCCCCCTAGCTTCTTATCGCTCGGCGGGAAAAACGATACAGTTTAAAGATCAACTATTGACGATAAAAGAGGCTCGGCCCGAATCGTTTACTGGTGTAGACCTCGCCTTTTTTTCTGCCGGCACAAGTGTTAGTAGGCAATTAGCACCGGAAGCAGCAAGAAGAGGGGCCCTTGTAATAGATAATAGCAATGCTTTTCGCATGGATACCAATGTGCCACTTATTGTGCCAGAGGTAAACCCAGAATGCATTCGCGATCACCAGGGTGTAATTGCTAACCCTAATTGCTCTACAATACAATTGCTGGTGGCCTTGAAACCGTTACATGATTATGCAAAAATAAAACGAATTGTAGTGTCTACTTATCAGGCAGTCTCCGGTACTGGTGTTGCTGCCATTGAAGAATTGAAGGAACAAAGCAGGCAACTTTTAGACAACAAAAAGGCACAGCCTTCCGTTTATCCCCATCAAATAGCCTTCAATGTCCTTCCTCATATCGATGTTTTCGACGACACCGGTTCCAGTTTAGAGGAGTTGAAGATGGTTCGAGAGACTAAGAAAGTATTAGATGATCAAATAAATGTTACCGCTACCTGCGTGCGTGTACCAGTGGTTTACGGCCATTCCGAAGCGGTTAATGTTGAAACTGAGCGGGAATTAGCTCCAGAAAATGCACGCACAATTTTAGCCTCGGCACCAGGCATTGCCGTGATTGATGAACCAGTGAAATTGGGCTACCCATTGCCTATATTAGCTGCCGGGCGTGATGAAGTGTTTGTGGGCCGTATCAGAAAAGATTCCAGTGTTCTCCATGGGATTAACTTGTGGATCGTAGCCGACAACCTTCGTAAAGGAGCGGCTCTGAATGCTGTCCAAATCGCTGAACTTGCAAAACAGGATGGCTTAGTGTAAAAGAGGAGTGACTCTGATGAATATCGTTGTCCAAAAGTTTGGCGGAACTTCTGTAGCTACGCCGTCGGCACGAGACCAAGCAGTGAAGCGGATAGTTCAGGCAAAAAAGGCCGGTCAATCGCCAGTAGTTGTTATTTCTGCCATCGGGCGAAAAGGGGATCCTTATGCTACCGATACATTGCTGGAATTAATAAATGAAGTTGGGCCATCTGTGCCGAAGCGGGAACGGGATTTACTACTTTCTTGTGGCGAAACAATTTCGTGTGCTTTAGTGTCGACTTTACTTGCTAATGCTGGCTATCGGGCTCGGGCTTTGACAGGGGGACAGGCTGGGATTATTACCGATGCTGAATTCGGCAATGCCCTCATTATCGAGGTTTTACCAGAACCATTAAAGACAATAGTAAAAGACGGGATTATTCCCATTGTGGCTGGGTTTCAAGGTCGAACACCTAACGGAGATATAACTACCCTCGGCCGAGGTGGTAGCGATACGACTGCAGCAGCCGTTGCCGCGGCGCTAGATGCTGAGGCCATTGAGATATTTTCAGATGTGGAAGGTGTAATGACAGCGGATCCGCACTTGGTAGGGGAAGCCCATACCTTAGATGTTGTTACCTACGATGAAGTCACCCAATTGGCTTATCAAGGTGCAAAAATTATTCATCCCCGGGCGTTGGAGTTGGCAAAACAATACAATATCCCCATTAAGGTTCGTTCTACGTTTTCAGACGGGCCAGGTACTTTAGTAACGCGCGGCGTCTATTGTCCCGGTAAGCTCCAATTGATGCCCGATCGTTTGATTGCAGGTATCGCCCATTTACCTAACATTGTGCAAATAAGGGTAGAGATGCCAGCAGCCGATAAAAAAAGAGAAACTGAGCTATTCGAGATCCTAGCCAAGGCTGGAGTTAGCATAGACCTAATCAATGTATTTCCCCGGGCAAAAATATTTACTATTACAAAAAATGATCTTTTTGCGGCCCAACAAGCCCTTAGCGAAGCGAAATTTGAAGCAAGCATAACCAGAGAGCTGGCCAAGGTATCTGTGGTCGGTGCCGGTATGCGTGGGGTACCTGGGGTTATGGCCACGGTTGTCAAGGTGCTAAATAGTGCCCAGGTAGAAATCCTTCAAACGGCGGACTCACATGCTACTATTTCCTGCTTGGTAAGAGGGGTTGATACCCAAAAGGCTCTTTGTGCGCTTCATGAAGGTTTCGGTTTGGGAAAACAGTAAACAGGAGGTGTCCAAAATGACGACGGAGTTTGGTACCGTTATTACCGCCATGGTAACACCGTTCACCGATGATCTTAAATTGGATCTTGACACAATGGCCAAACTGACAGACCGTTTAATTGACATGGGTTCTGATGGATTACTGGTAACGGGAACCACCGGTGAATCGCCGACGTTAAATTTTGATGAAAAGGTTGCTTTATGGGAAACCGTAATTAGAACTGCCCGCGGCCGGGTACCGATTATGTTAGGCACTGGAACAAACAATACTCAGGATTGTATTGCTCTGACTAGGAAAGCACAAGAAGTTGGCGGAGATGCCATTTTATTGGTTAGTCCATACTACAACAAACCGCCCCAAAATGCCCTTTATGAACATTTTAAAGCAGTGGCTAATGTAACGTCATTGCCGGTGATGATCTATAATGTCCCTGGTCGTACTGGTTGCAACATTGATCCCGAGACGGTGATTAGTCTGGCTAATGATGTCCCCAACATTGTTGCTCTTAAAGAAGCCGGTGGTTCTATCGATCAAGCCTCGGAAATTTGTCGGCGGGCTCCCACTTGTTTTACTGTTTATAGCGGGGATGATAGCTTCACCCTGCCTTTACTAGCCGTAGGTGCTAAAGGTATTGTATCTGTAGCGTCCCATTTGGTAGCTGGGCAAATACGAGAAATGATTGCGTCTTTTGGTAAAGGCCAATGGGAAACAGCAAAAAACATTCACCAGTCATTATTCCCAGTGTTCAAGGGACTGTTTTTTACCACTAGCCCAGCACCGGTAAAAGCGGGACTTAAGCTGATAGGCTTCCCCGTGGGTGGACTAAGGCCGCCGCTTCTCCCCCTTACCGCCCAAGAGGAAGAATACCTAGATGGTATTTTAGAAGAAGCTGGACTCCGCTAAAACACAGGGGGGAACAGCCTGCAGCCTTTATGCTACAGCGGAACCCTTTGCCATTGTAAAAGTACAGTGGTTAAGGGTATAATAAAAAGAGGCTAGAGAACGGGATTGCGTTGGTAAAGAAACCAAGCTTTGTCTCTGGAGAGCCCAGAGACTTTTTTTATGTAGTTCGATAAACAGGGAGGTGAACTATTGATTTCTGAAACAAATAGTAGCCTTGCTTTAATTCCCTTAGGGGGGGTAGGGGAACGCGGCAAGAACATGCTGCTTTTGGAAACTGAGAAGGATATTATAGCTATCGATTGCGGTCATATGATTCCGGAAGAAGAACTCCTAGGAATTGATCTTGTCATCCCTGACATTTCTTATTTACTTGCAAACCGTGATAAAATGCGCGGTTTAGTCTTAACCCATGGGCACGATGGACATATAGGGGCCCTACCATATCTTTTGAGACAAATATCGGTTCCCGTTGTCGCAACACCTATGACCGCTGGTATGGCTAGGCTGGCACTACAAACAGCGGGGATCAGTAAAGCTGATTTTCGAAGTGTTGATCCTGGTGTCCAAATAAGACTAGGGGATTTTACAATTGAGCTAGTCACTGTTAGCCATACTTTACCAGGGGCAGTAGCGGTAGTTGTGTCTACGCCATACGGAAAGATTGTACACTCTGGGGATTTTCATTTTGATCAGACGCCACCTAACGGCCATTTTACCGATATCCATCGTTTAGCTGAACTGGGCCGTGAAGGGGTATTCCTTTTGATGTCTGACAGCAGTAATGCTGAGGTAGCAGGTTACTCCCCATCGGAACGAGAAACCGCTCCGGCTATCCGCTCAGTTCTTCAGAAGGCTAAGGGCCGTGTCATCATGGTTGGGTATGGGGCTAGTCTGTATCGACTTCAACAAGTTATAAACACTGCGGCGGCATTTGGCCGGCGCACCTATATTTCCTGGCCTGCTGGTCAGGCCTTAGTTAAACTGGCTTCTGAAGTGGGAGGACTCTCTTTTGCTTCCAACTTTTTTGACCCTAAATCCGAAAACTTGCCCCGTCATGAACAGGTAATTGTGGTGTCTGGGTTTGATAGCCTTGGTAGCACCGCTGCTAGCAGTTATGATTGTGAGCCGGTAGTTTCAGTGCAAGCAGGTGATACAGTGGTTTTGGTAGCACCTCCAGGACCTGGAAGTGAAAAAGTGGTTGCCCGCCATATCGGCAATTTGTTCAAGGCTGGGGCTGATGTGTATCCGGAGCTCACTGCCTGGCATCATCCGTTTGGCCATGCTTGCCGTGAAGAGCTTAAACTTATGCTTAATTTGCTTCAACCACAATTTTTTGTTCCGGTCCATGGCGATTACCGCCAGCTAGTATGGCATGCCCGGATAGCTGAACAAGTAGGTGCGCCGGCAATCAATACTTTGGTAGTAGAAAACGGTGTTAGGGTTGAGTTTACACCTAAAACAGCTCGAGTAGCCGGACGGGTTACGTCCGGCAAGGTTTTAGTAGATGGCCTTGGAGTTGGTGATGTTGGTAACATTGTCCTACGTGACCGCAAGCAGTTGTCTCAGGATGGCATTATTATCGTGGTGGTAACTATGAACAGAGAAAAAGGCGGTGTAATTGCAGGACCAGATATCATTTCCCGGGGCTTTGTTTATGTTCGCGAGGCCGAGGAGTTGCTGGAAGAAGCCAAGGAACAGGTTTGTGTAGCCTTAAACAAATGTGGGACTTCACGCCCGGTCGAATGGTCTACTATAAAGGGTCAAATACGGCATGTACTGGGTAAATTCCTTTTTGAACGCACAAGACGTCGGCCAATGATACTACCTATTATTATGGAAATATAAACTCGGCCACCCAGGCCGAGTCTTCCTTGTGCTTATAATCAAGTATATTACCACGACCCTTATTCCATACTAAAAAGGCTTAAGGTTTCGACCCATGCTGTTGGTCAAAACTAGGATATAACGGAGGTTGCAATTGGTGATAAAATCATTACCGGATAGGGCGTTCCTTTCTCAAATGCCTTGGGTTAATGCCAATACACTGCGAGCGCAACAGTCGCCCAAAACATCGGAGATACCGCCTTCCAAAGCACCTGTGGATACCCCTGCCAGCAATTTGCAGGAGTTGGGGCAGTTAGCCCCGCCAAAAGCGCCCGCAAGCGCCATTCATTGCATGACAATCGTTGGCCAAATCGAAGGTCATTTAGTACTGCCTGCACAGAATAAAACCACTAAATACGAGCATATCATCCCCCAACTGATAGCCATCGAGCAGAATCCCGACATTTCAGGGTTGCTGGTCATTCTAAACACCGTTGGCGGCGATGTGGAGGCTGGTTTGGCAATTGCCGAAATGATAGTAAGTATGAGCAAGCCCACAGTATCATTAATATTGGGTGGCGGTCACAGCATAGGGGTGCCAATAGCGGTTAGCGCTGATTTTTCTTTAATTGCGCCCACAGCTACCACTACCATTCATCCAATCCGCTTGAATGGATTAGTAATTGGTGTTCCACAAACATACGAATATTTGGATAAGATGCAAGATCGAGTAGTTAGATTTATCACTAAGCATTCGCGGATTTCCGAATCCAGATTCCGAGAATTGATGTTCAGGACTGGGGAATTAGCTCGGGATATTGGTACGGTATTGGTGGGCAAAGAGGCTGTTGAAGCTGGGCTAGTGGATGCAGAGGGTGGTATTGAGCAGGCCTTGGCGAAAGTCAAGCAATTGGTGGCTGAGAGAAAAACGCATCCAAGGAGGCCGTTACAGTGATTATCCATACACCAATGCCACTGGAGTTAGTATTTGCTGGTAGCGAAGACTTTAAGCCTACCTATGAGGAAATTTCTGTCCGGGGCTGCAAAGTACTAGTGGAAAGAACGGATGCAACTCATGCCAGTATTGTTCGTATTCTTAGTACAGACCCTGCTGATTTTTTAAACCCAGCCTTGTTCCCCGGGGCTGTCATTACCTTTAAAACCGGCTAGTCTTTTCATTCCAAACTAACACCCCCTACCGCCAAGTAGAAATTGCTGCTATAATTAAGGTAGATCCATGGAGGGGGGGTTAATTCGCTGGAACTAATGTGGGGCTTGTTGGGTGGTATGGGGCTTTTTATATTTGGTGTTCATATGATGGGGGAAGGGTTAGAGAAGACGGCGGGGAAACGATTGCGCCGAATCCTCGAATTATTGACAAGCTCTCCTCTTATCGGCATTTTGGTAGGCGTGGGAATAACGGTTCTTATTCAAAGCAGTAGCGCCACCACAGTGATGATAGTTAGTTTTGTGGATGCTGGGCTAATCACTTTAGGACAGGCCATTGGAGTGATCCTTGGTGCCAACATAGGTACCACTGTTACCGTGCAACTAGTAGCCCTAGATTTAAGCAGGTTGGCTTTGCCAGCCATTGGCATCGGGTCTCTTCTAATCTTTCTTGCCCGGGGTTCGCATGGGAAGACAATAGGAGAGGCTATCCTTGGCTTCGGCCTTATTTTTTTGGGCATGAATATAATGTCGTCTAGTGTTGAGCCTTTGCGTACCGAACCGCTCTTTCTTAATTCCATTGCTACCCTTAGCAGGCTTCCTGTTCTAGGGGTTATTATAGGTACTATGGTGACAAGTATTATTCAGGCCAGCAGTGCCACCATTGGTATGACCATTGCATTGGCCCGGCAAGGTATTGTTGATCTAATGGCAGCCATGGGTTTAGTAATTGGCAGCAACATCGGGACCACGGTTACCGCTTTGCTGGCCTGTGTAGGAACTTCTATTAATGCTAGGCGGGCCGCCTTGGCGCATCTTTTGTTCAATCTAATGGGGGCCATACTGTTTTTGCCTCTTATAACCCAGTTTTCCGATCTAGTGAGGTTGACAGCTTCTGATTTGGCTCACCAAATCGCTAATTATCATACTATGTTTAACACCATTACTGCCCTAGTTTTTTTACCCTTTTTGGGTTATGCAAAACGCCTGGTTATAATGTTGCTCCCTGGCGAAGAGGTGGTACTAGAAAGGGGTCTAAAGTATATTGATCACCGACATGTTTCTAGATTACCAGTCAACATTGCTTTAGGTCAAGTCACGAAGGAACTGGTTCGGATGGGTGAAATAGCCACATTAAGCTTGCAGGATGCTATGGCGATTATTTATAAGGACGACAAGAAAAAAATACAAGTAGTAGAACAAAAAGAAGAGATCGTTGACGAGCTAGAAATGGAGATTACCACGTTTTTAGCAGCGCTATCACAACAAGGCTTGGATAGCAACAGCTCGCGGCGACTTACCGGTTTATTACACACCGTGAATGATTTGGAACGGGTAGGGGACCATGCTTACGAGTTGGCCCGCTTAATCCATGCGCGTTTTGACCGGCGCACACCCTTTTCCGCTGACGCTCAAACTGAATTAGACCAACTTTATAGTTTGGCTGTTCGTGCCTTAGAAGCCTCCTTGGAAGCATTGCGGACGGACAATATGGTATTAGCAGAAAGAGTAGTAGCGTGGGAAAAACAGGCCGATGCTATGGAGCGAGATTACCGGGAGCAACACATTAACCGTCTTAACGAAGGTATTTGCATGCCGGCAGCGGCAGTGGTCTATTTAGATATTATCGGAAATCTCGGCCGTATTATTGACCACGCTAATAATGTGGCTCACATGGTATTAGATGATTTTTGAAGGAAAATGGTTCCAGCATGTAGAATATTTTATTTGGATCAGTGGGCTTGATTAAACTATTAAGCCAAAGCCAGATCTGTAGGGTGGAATAGTAATGCCTCGATTGAAAAAGGCGAAGCGCACCGGGAAAACCCAGTCCCCCCTTGCTAAGGCGATATTAGCTGCCGCAGTTTCGTTAATTGTATTAGTAAGCCTTTTCTCGGGTCGTATGGGAGTGGTAGGAGGATTTTTTCAACGCGTTCTTGGAGTACTGTTTGGCGCGGCGGCGCCCTTATTGCCGCTGTTCTCATTGGGGGTTGCCCTAGCTGTTATTTCTGGCCACAAGGTGAAAATGGAGGGGCTCAGTGGCCTTATTTTAGTGTTTTTGATGATCGCAATCGGTCTTCAGCTTAGCAATTTTGCCATGTCGCCTTATCCTCAAGGACGAGGCGGATTTGTAGGCAAGATATTGGCTCTGGGTTTGGTTCAACTATTCGGTCGTATTGGTAGCTGGATTCTGTTGACTGCTTTCACTATCATCGGTTTGGTTCTAACTAACGAAGGGTGTTTTCATGGTTTGATCTCTTCCGTTGGGAAGTGGCTCAATCGGAGGCCCAGTTTACGCCGCCGGTCGCCGGAATCAGTCTTAATCGCTGCTAAAGAAAACAAGCTTGTGGTCCATGACGGGAACATTACAAAAGCCAAACTAGTAAATGCATTATCGACACCTTCTGCCACACCTACTACCGTCCCCCAGCTACCATTGACGCAACAACTAGACTGTGAATCTGCGGAGATGGAACAAGTTTCCGACAATGTTTTCACTTTACCACCTGTGACTATGCTTCGCCAGCCAGTTCGCCTCAAAGATCAGCGGTTTGAAAAAACCATCAATCAAAATGTCAAACTTCTTGAGCAGACGCTAGCCAATTTTTCTGTCCAGGCTGAAGTGGCGGCGGTTTGTTATGGCCCAACCATCACCAGATATGAAATTTACCCAGCACCTGGCATTAAAGTAAGCCGAATTGTATCCTTAGCTGATGATATCGCCCTTAACCTTGCTGCCACTGCGGTCCGTATCGAAGCACCTATTCCTGGGAAAGCAGCTATCGGCATCGAGGTACCCAACAGAAAAACCCAACCCGTGCTTCTTCGCGAAGTGATCGAATCAAAAAACTTTGCTCAATGCACATCCCCCTTAGGTGTTGCTTTGGGCAAAGATATAAGTGGTACACCGATAGTGGCAGATTTGGTGAAAATGCCGCATCTTCTTATTGCTGGTGCTACAGGCTCGGGAAAAAGTGTATGTATTAACACAATCATTAGCAGTATTTTATTTAAAGCCACACCCGATCAGGTGAAGCTACTTT
>DATERQ010000005.1:0-4476 GCA_035271345.1 bacterium
TTTTGAAGCGGACCAAGGCTGCCCAACTCAAAACCAATCTTGCTAGTTACCTAGCAGCCCAGGCGGTCCTCACCACCCGCCAACCCCCCACTACCGACGAAGGTCGCCAAGCGCGAACCAGCTTGGAGGCTCGCCAAGAAAAGTTTTTACACGCCGCCGAAAGGATAACAGCGGATATTGTTGCCGAGGCGCGGATTTTCCAAGGTGGGGCTACTGAAATACAGGCCGATAGCGTCGACGAAGCCCTGAACCAGGCCTGTCAAGCTGCTTTAATGCGCCTTTATCCTCGCTTCCCCGAAGCTGATTATGATTCTTGGCGCCAGGTCTTTAATCGGGCCAAACACCTGGACCAAAGTGCTCTGGAAGCCATCGACTACCAGGGTAATGCGGCCAACCATCCCGTTGCCCAAGAATTATTAAGCCATCTTGGCGCCCAAACCAAAACAGGCACCGAAATAAGAAACTATTTTCACCAGCCCCCTTATGGCTGGCCCCGAGAGGCTATCAACGGAGCCTTAATGATCCTTACCCTGGCCGGTCAGCTACGGGCCACCTACCAAGCCCAACCCATCAGTGCTGGGGAACTTAATGCCACCAAAATCCAGCAAACCGAATTTAAGCTGGAGCAACGAGTACTCACCACCCAAGAAATACTCGCCATCAGGGCTTTACTAAAAGACACCGCTAGCCACCACAAAATTGGCGCCGAGGGCATAGCCATCCCACGGTTGTTGGACACCATGAAAGCACTGGCTGCTGCCAGCAGCGGTCAGGCACCATTACCCCAACGGCCAGATACCCACTATATAACCCAACTGGAAACCCTGGTGGGGAATGAACAATTGGCCGCTATCTATGACCACCGGCAGCAAATCCGCACCGATTACCGAGCCTGGACCCTGGCCCGCGAAAAAACCCGGGTCCGGCTACCACAGTGGGAATTGCTGTTAAAACTGCTGCCTTATGCTTCCGGTTTACCTGTTTACGATCAAGTGAAGCCTGAAATAGAGGCCATTGAAGAACAGCGCAGGCTCCTGGCCGAGCCCGACCCGGTGCCGCCTTTGCTGAACAAAATTACAACTTCACTGCGGGAGGCTATCCAAACAGCCCGCAATAAACATTTACGAGCATATCAAGAACAAATTATCCAACTAACTCGAGACCACAATTGGCGCCGCCTTACCCCGGCTAAACAGCAGTCCATCCGTAACCGAAGGGGTCTAGGCCCTTTAGCGAAAATCAATTTGGAAACCGATGAACATTTACTCCAAGCCTTGCAAAATACCTCTTTGCCCGGCTGGGAAGATAAAACCAATGCCATGCGGGAACGGGTATCCCTGGCTCTCCACGATGCCGCCCGCGAACTGATGCCCACGGCCAAGCGGCTGTTTTTACCCCGCATCACCATCAATACCGAAGATGAGTTGAACGATTATCTTCAGCAGGTAAAAGAAGAAGCCTTGGTAGCTATAAAAAGCGGCAAGCCGGTGGTGCTGTCATGATCTTAACTGAAGAACAGCGCAGATTATTAGCTAAAATCACCGAGGAAGCACGGCAACTGGCCGAGCAAGCAGCCCACAAAGCACTGCAACTTCTGGGCGTCCAAACCGACCGCCTGCCTTTTCATTTAAGCTCAGAACAGCGCGTGTTGAGATTGCAACTGCGAGCGCTGGGCCGCCGTTTGCCCAACTACGAAACTCTAACACACGCACTGGCTTATGAACAGTGGCATCGGATGCTTTTTACCCGCTTCCTGGCCGAAAATGAGTTGCTGCTGCACCCGAACTATGGCGTGCCGATAACATTGAACGACTGTGAACAGTTGGCACGCCAACAAGGAGAGCCTTCCCTTTGGACCTTGGCCGCTCGCTATGCTGCTCAGATGCTGCCGGGGATTTTTCCCCAAGACGATCCCCTGCTCCAAGTAACCCTAGCCACTGAGGATAGAATTGGCCTGGAGCAACTCCTCACCCAAATACCACCGCCAGTATTTTCCTCCGACGATGGCTTGGGCTGGACCTATCAATTTTGGCAAGCAGAACGTAAAGACCAAGTCACAGCCTCCGGGCTAGCAGTGGCAGGCCCTGATATCCCGGCTGTAACCCAACTGTTTACCGAACCTTACATGGTGCAGTATTTGCTACAGAATACTCTCGGTGCTTGGTGGGTCCACCTTTATCCAGCCAGCCCCTTAAAAGAGCAGTGGAAATATCTGCGGTCCGAGATCGAGCATGATTTCTCCGCTTGGCCTCGGGACATAGCCGACCTGCGCCTTATCGACCCCTGCTGCGGCAGTGGCCACTTCTTGGTGGAAGCATTTAAGATGCTGTTTCAGATGCGACAACAACTTGGAGAATCAGCCACCGCGGCTGCTGTCGGAGTATTAGAAGATAATATTTACGGTCTGGAATTAGACAGCCGCTGCGTACAAATCGCAGCCTTCGCCCTGGCCCTCACCGCCTGGAAATCCGGCTACCCACCGGAAAAACCACTTCCCATCCCCCATATCGCTTGTTCCGGCCTGCCTTTGGGTGCCGATGCCCAGCAGTGGCAACAATTGGCCAACGGCGACAGCTACCTGGCCGAAGCCTTGCTTAACCTTCATTCAGTCTTTCAACAAGCGCCCGAATTGGGCAGCCTAATCGACCCCCACCGCAACGGGTTTGAAAATCTGCCCCTTCTTGGGGACAAACAGGCTCAGCTCCTGTCTCATTTGGAAACTGCCCTGGCCAAGGAAAAGCATCTAGCCGACCCCGTAGCCCAGGTATTCGGCAGCTTTGCCAAAGGAACCTTGCGCCTACTAAATATACTGAAGGAAAAATATCAGTTGGTGGTGACAAATCCGCCCTATTTGGGCCGGGCAGATCAGAGCGAAACCCTTAGGTTTTTTTGTGATAATAACTTTTCCGATAGCAAAAAAAACTTAGCTACTTGCTTCGTGCAGCGTTGTAGACACATGACTGCTTCCGGTGGATATTACGCCTTGGTCAATCCCCAAAACTGGACCTTCCTGATAACAGATGAGTCTTTGCGAAAAACGCTACTGGAAGAACAACGGTGGATAGCGTTAGCACTATTGGGCCCAAAAGCTTTTATTACTCCTTTGTATGAAAACAATATTGCCCTTTTTATATTTGCCAACTCTGCTCCTGATAAAGAATCGTTCTTTTTAGCTACGAATATTATGGAGCCTCCTTCCCCGGCCGAAAAAGCCGCCTTATTGCGGGAGGCTGAAGGCTTGCTGCTGGAACAAAAGGCCCAGCTTAATAATCCTGATAGTAGGATAGTGTTGGGTATTGCCGGTACAAGAAATTTGCTATCTAATTTATGTGATAGCTATCAGGGACTAATAACCGCGGATTATCCGCGCTTTGGCCGCTGTTTCTGGGAAATGCCCTACTTGTCGCCGGGCTGGGAATTTCAACAAAGCACTGTAAAAAGCACCGTCCCTTATGGCGGACGCGAACACATCGTTTTTTGGGAAAAAGGAGAAGGCATCCTCTCCAGCAGCCCTAGTGCTAGAATTCAAGGCTTATCCGCACTTGGTAATATGGGCGTTGCCATTTCCCAAATGCGCCAGCTTCCCGCTACCCTTTACACCGGCGAGCTGTTCGATAACAACACCGCCGTCATTATCCCCAACGACCCGGCTCATCTTCCTGCTCTTTGGGCCTTTTGCCGCTCACCTCAGTTTAACCAGGCCGTGCGCATGATTGATCAAAGCTTAAAAGTTACTAACGCTACCTTGGTTCAGGTACCCTTTGACTTGGACTACTGGCAGGCTGAGGCCGACAAAGCAGGCCCCTTACCGGAGCCGCACAGTGAGGACCCCACCCAATGGTTGTTTCAAGGTAATGTCGGTGGCAGTGACCATCCCCTCCAGGTGGCAGTAGCCAGGCTGGTGGGTTATCGCTGGCCCCAGCAGCCGGAAGAAGATAAGCTCCAGCCCTTGGCTGATGCGGACGGCATCGTGACTCTGCCATCAGTTTTGGGTAAGCCCCCAGCTATTTCCCGCCTGCGCCAAATGCTGGCAGTAGCTTATGGGAAGCGCTGGGGCCAGTCTCTAGAGCAATCACTGCTGGAACAAGTAGGTTATCGGCGCAAGGATTTGAAGCAGTGGCTAGGGGACGGCTTCTTTCGCCAACATGCCCGGCTCTTTCATAACCGGCCCTTTATCTGGCACATTTGGGATGGTCGTCGGGATGGTTTCGCCGCTTTGGTAAATTACCATGGTCTCGATCGGGCCAAGCTGGAGAAGCTAATCTACACTTATTTAGGCGATTGGATTGTGCGCCAAGAAGACGAAATCGAACGGGAAGTCCCCGGTGCCGAAGCCCGACTAGCCGCTGCCCAAGCCCTGAAACTAAAATTAGAACAAATTCTAATTGGCGACAAACCTTACGATATTTATGTCCGCTGGAAACCAATATCCCAGCAACCGCTGGGCTGGAATCCGGATTTAAATGATGGGGTTCG
>DATERQ010000006.1:0-8153 GCA_035271345.1 bacterium
TCCATACGGTTTCGGCCATTGCCAAAAACCCCGGCATCCATATTAGCGGCCTTGCTCTATATTTCGGCTATACTAGGGGGGCAGTATCAGAGGTTGTTAGAAAACTGGAGAAAAAAGGTCTAATTGTTAAACAGACCGATCCGGAAAACTCATCTCGTTTGAATTTGTATCTAACGAACAAGGGAAGGACAGCCCAGCGGGAACACCAGCGCTATCATGAGATGGTCAGTAACCTAATTTTAGGGATTCTAAAGGGCATGCCTTCCGAACATGTGGAAATAATCCGGGTATTCTTACGGGCGCTCGCGGAAGGGCTTTCTTTTGATTGATAAACAGGGGCGGGTCCCATTTCTTATTTGGTCCTCACACATTCGGCCCTGCCAATGAATCCAATACCGGTTCGGGGCGCGGGGGCAGCTTCTTAATTTATTTTAATCCATAATGCAGCTCAACCGAAACAAACATCGTCTTTTCCCGCGACCAGGTATTAAAGGCCCCGCCGGCCAGATAAGAATCGGTAGCTGAATTTTGGGCTGTAATCTGGAAGGTGCCCAAAGAAGCACTCAAGAGTTTCCCCACCCGGGCACCGGCTTTCTCAGCCATGCTATCGATCCGGGCCTTGGCATCGGCAGTGGCAGCATTGACCAATTCCAATTTAAGCTCGGCCAGTTTGGTGTAATAGTATTCGGGAGTTTCCGAGAAAAAGTTGACACCGGAACCGATAAGTTCGGTAATATCCCGCGAGATAGCCTCGATATTATCTACAGCGGTGGATTGGATGGTCACCCTTTGGCTGAGGGAATAACCGATTAGCTCCGAACCGATATGATTGCCCTGGTCGCTGTAAAGCTGCCGATAGTCGGGATTGATCTCCACCGAGGAAAAAATAATATTTTCCTCAGCGACATCATGGGAAATTAAATACTCCTTAATAGTCTCGGCATCGCGTTTAATCACTTCATAGGCCGCCACCGTGGATTGACCATAGGCAGAAAAGCTGCCCCGCCAGACAATTAGATCGGAACTGAAGTCCTGGGTCGCCGAGCCGACGGCACTCATGCCACCGCTGGCATTTTGCTTATAGCCCACCAGAAGGTTCACGGCAAATACAATAGCAATAATTAAACTGAGGCCCGCGATCAGGGTAGCAATGACACTGCTTTTCATCCACATTACAACCAGCTTCTTTCCCCTTTTTTACCATCATAGCACGGCTGCGTTGGGATGACAATGGGTCTAAACATCATCGCACCAGCCACAAGCTACGTCCCCGCGGCTGGTCCCCCGCGGCCGGAAGTTGTCCTATATTTGTATTACGCTGACAAAGTGGCTGATGCTGCCAGCCAATACAAAAAGATGCCAAATCTCATGAAAGCCAAATATCCCCGGCCAGGGATTGGGACGCTTAAGTACATAAATAACAGCCCCCAGGCTATAGAGCAAACCCCCAATTAAAAGCCAGATCAAGGGTCCGGGGGCCAAGGCCTGCCACAGAGGTCCGGCCAGGGCTATTATGGCCCAACCCATAACCAGGTATAAGGATGTAGCCAGCCAGCGGGGAGCCCCAATCCATAAAATAGAGAAGCAGGCGCCCAAAAGAGCGGCAGACCATATAGCGGCCAGGGCCCAAAACCCCAGCCGCCCCCATAAGGGGCCCAAGCAAAAAGGGGTATAGGTGCCCGCTATTAACACATAAACCATGGCATGATCCAAGCGGCGCAAGTTTTTTATTATAACCGGGCCTGCTTTTATTAAATGATAGATCGCACTGCTACTATAGAGCAAAATCAAACTCAGACCAAAAATAACGAGGGAAACAATCCGCCATCGGCCAGCGCGCCCGGCGGCAGCATAAAGTGCGCCCACCAGGGCAGCGGCCGATAAAATAGCACCTATGAGGTGGGTCAAACCACTTATCGGTTCTCGAAATTTCCGCCGCACCGCCTCTCCCCCTTATGAGCTATAGCCAAGACCGGAGCCCGCCAGGGCCCAAAGCTTGCAAGCCGCAACCGGATTGCGATCATGGTCCCGTCCCCACCCCATCGCACCGCCAGCCCTCTTCAGGCCGATAGATGGGGCCCATCCGGCTGTAGACCAAGGCCCCTTCTGGGGCGTCGCCCCCCTTATATTCCGCCGTGTTCCCAGCCAGCAGCCAAGTGGTTTCTTCGTTTTCTCGCGCAAAAATGGTCTTGTAGTTGAAATAGAAATGGTCGGTAGCCAGAGCCTGGGCTGGATACCAGGCGGCCAAGGATTCCTCATTTATTGATACAGTGCTGGTCACAAATGTACAGGCATACTTGCTGCCCGGCGTTGCCCGTAGCATGGCACCTTCGTAAGCATCCACCCAGGCTTGGGCGATTTCCTGGTAGCTCTGTCCCCGGTCGGGGATAACAAGGTCTCCGCGCAAGCCTTTTATTTCGGCCTCGTCATACCAAAAGCGCAGGTAGCTAAAAATAGTGCCATCAAAAACCGCATCAGCATCGCGCCCACCGGCCACCAGCCAAAAAGTCTCATCAGCCAACCGGCACTGGGTCAGATCGCTCCCTGGCCAGCACTTGATCGAAGCCGCCCCATCCGGCGATTCCACCACCAGGGAATTCTCGGATTCCGGGGGCAAGCAATCACCTTGCGGATAGGACCACTTGAAGCTGCCCTCGAAATTGAAGGCGCGATTGTACCCATTGCCATAATCCAACGGGACCAGGTAGCGGCCACCGCCTTTCCCCGCCATCGTGGCCAGATCCAGGGCCACAGTTTCATCAGCGACAATGGAATCCATCACCTCTTTAGCCCGCTGGGCAGCACCGATGGGCGCATGATCCCCGATGCTGACCGTGCTGCGATGTTCGGCGGCGATGGCAATATTTATCCGGTGGCTCCCACCTGCTTTTTCATATTCCACCCCTTCCCCAAATGCCTCACAGATAAAACGAAGGGGAACATATACCCTTTCCCCATCGGTGTAGGGCCCCGAATCCGGAACTGGTTTCCCAGCCGCCGTCCGGTCAATATCAACTTCTTTACCGTTCACAACCGCCCTAGGGGCATTAAGCCTCATTTCAATCTCAGTCCATTGGTCATTTAACCACACCTTCTTTAAGGCATCCTCCGCGGTATAGTTAGGGTTATGACCATTATAGGCCAAGTACTTGGACATAAATCTAAATGGCACAAAGCACCTACCCTCGGCCGATAATACCGGAGGCCCAATAATCGAAAAGTCCACCGGATCACCTTCAATGGTGATGACGATATCTTGATCGTCGGTCACCAGGTTGGCGGCAGCCCCAGCCAATTGGGGCGGCCCTAACAAGATGACTGCTGCAACCAAGGCAACTAAAACAAACCGACGCTTCATGGTAAAACTACCTTTCAATTCAAATTTTAATACACCGATTATAGTTATCAGTATACCAATGGGGAAGATATAAGCACCCAAAGCGGGTAAAACCTGGAGCACCCCAGCTCTTAACCATAACTCATTCATGAAATATAAGCCCAGAAGACAGATCAAGAATCCCATCGCTATCAATCCTTCACCCAGACAAACTGGGAACCATCAGCAAAGCGGGTGATTGTTTCCGTCTCCCGATCCCAGAGGTAGCAGCCGCCCCGGTTCCTGCCAACACTAATGAAATTTGCCGCCAAGGCCACTGCCCCATTGGTATAGCCATTATAACAAAAGGTCAAATAGCGATCGCCACCAATCCAGGTTAAAGGGCTGTAACCCGGCGCGAATTTATGGTCAAAAGAACCGGGGAAATGTAATACTTCCTCCCCATCGACAACTAGATTCCCCTCTCTATTTTCCGCTCCAACTGGGACCGCAGCCGGTTCCCATACCTCCGGCTTCAGCGGTTGGCCGTCACAAAAAGTATACCACTCGCCCTGATACATAGCCGTGTATTGGAGTCGGCCCTCGCTGACATCAATGCCAACGACGTTGCAGTTATGTTCCGGGCAGTGCTCCCGGTGGATTATCTTTTCAGCCGCTTGTGATAAATCGGCCGGCTGCTTCATCACCGCCAGCAGTTGATCCGGCTGCCGCTGGAGGAAATAAACATAGCCCGGCACCGGCGCCGGGTTTTTTTCTACAGCCAGGGGCGTGCCCCACCATAGCCAAATGGTAACTAGAAAAAGTACCGCAAGGAAACTCGCGCCTGCTTTAATCAGCTTTTTCATATCTGCTAGGCACTCCTTTCATCCCCACCTGCATTGCTGCGGTTGTGCCCGCTCCCTTAGACCCGAGCCCATTAATCGGAAATTACTTCTAACCCCGATTCCGCTTGCAAGGAAATCATAACCAACTCCGGCCGGTTAAATAGCCTCGGTATAGCTGTCGATTCTCGCGCCAGTCCCCGACTTACAATCAACACCGTCTCGCCTAAGCAATAGGCCCCGTTGGTATATTGTGGGAACAAGCCTTGATTTGGTGCCAGTAAACCGTTTTCCAGGATAAAGGGGAGGCGCCATTGCCCGCCATGGGCGTGACCGGCAACAATGAGATCAAAACCCAGCGGTAAAAATTCCTCCAGCCGTTCGGGCCGGTGGGACATCAATAATGTAAACTTATCATGGTCTACGGTTTTGCCCAAATTGTCTATCTGATCAAGATACGACGGCGAATTGTTATCATAGCAATCGGTGATGGGATCATCGAGGCCACTTATACTTATTGCATCGCCTCTGATTTCGGCCATCTCCGTAGTTCCCGCCAACACTTTTACATTATTCGCAGTGAGGATGTCCTTTAGTTCATCTATTTTACCGCTCCAAAACTCATGATTGCCGCTGACAAAATAGCAAGGATATTTACCGGCAATGCCTTGTAAAAATTCAATGGTGTTGTCCGGCGGCAGCTCATCGTCAAAAATATCACCGGCCAGCAGGATAAGATCGGGGTTTTCAGCGTAAATTATATTTAGCAATTCTTCTTGCCCAGCGCCATAATCGCAGGAATGAAGATCAGTCACCAGCATAAGCCCTATCTTGCCGTCGATTTTATCAGATTCGAGAGTGAAATAGCTGACTGCCAGGCTTTGGTTAAGCCCAAAGACGAGGAAAAATAGCTGGAAGGCTACTATTACCGGGATACCGGCCACAAACTTGGTCTTTCTTGTTTTATGCCGGATCAGGAACATGGTTATCCCCATCGCCGCGGCCCCGCCGCCGATCGCCGCCAGCATTAAGACCCTCTCTTTCACCCGCCGTCTACCTGTCCGCGCCGCCTGTTTATCATAAATTGTTAAGACAATAGCCAGTATGTTAACCAGTTCAAGATAGATCCACGCCAAGCCCACATTTTCCTCTCCCATCGCCCCGCCGCCGTCAGCCCGGTTTATTCTCTGTTGTTGGGAATAAGTTTCAACTGCCTAATGGCTGCCTGACCATGATCGGATGTTAACCAATCAATAATCCCCCTGGCACTATGGTCGGCCGCTAGGTCGCTCCTTATCACCGCATAGTAAGCAGTGGTCAGCGGGTAAGAACCAGCAGCAATGGTTTTCTCCGTCGGAGTCACACCATTGACAGCTAAAAGTTTTAGTTCCTCGTCGATCCCAGTCAGTTCACCCATACCTTTGAGGTAGGTATAGAGAGTATAGCCAAGGGCATAACTGTTGGTGGGTTCGCCGCTAAGACCGCCATTATGATAAAAGGCCACCTGCTCTAACATGCCCTCCATGGTGAGTTCCACATAGTTTTTCTTGATCGCCCAGTGCATTTTTTTATCCCCCAACACCAGATTGTCCAGTTGCGACTGGCTGCCGCTGTCAGCATTGCGGCATATGGGCACCAGCTCCCGGTCTGGCCCATTTAAATGCTGCCAATTTGTAATGCCATAATCAAGATATATGCTTAGCACCTGGTCCAAGCTAATGTTTTCAGCGGGGTTTTCTGTCGGCGTAATAAAGACCAAGGCCTCGGCCGCAATGGGGTGAAATTCGAGTTCTAGCCCTTTTTCTTGGGCTAAGTCCAAAACTTCCCTGGAGGCGTAAGGCACCAAAATTAGATCCACTTCGCCTTCTAAAAGCAACTTATACGATGGTACTGTTTTTGAAGCTTCAGTGGGGAAATTGTCGTTTTCTTCCTCCCGGTAGAAAGCCCTGTTAATGGCCCGGGCAATAGGAAGGGTTGAGCTGGAACCATCGATTTTGGGATAATTTTTAGCCGTAATCCCAAAGTTTGCAGCAGCATCGCTCAGGGCATTTTTTGGCGATCCTGTCTCAAAAGCAAGTGTTGTATTGGAAACAAAGAGATAGCTGTCTCCCTTTTCCCTCAGAGTTAAAATCTTCTCGCCGGCACCGCTATAAGTGTCCTCGTAAAAGAGCCGGACCAAATCTTCCTGCCGTTCACCAGCGAAGAATGAAATCCCTTGCCGGTAATTGGTATCACCGTGGTAATGATAGTAAGCATCGTATTCCTCCAAATAGGTAAACTGCTCTAACCCAATGCCCTTGCTATCGGCCAGGGCAATTCCGCTGTGTTGTTGCAAGATCGCATCCATGGTATGGCCGGAAATTTTGGTGCAAGCACAGTCCGGTTCCTGTTCCCAGCCATTAGCAGCTATTACCGCCGCTCGTTCAGCCGGAGTAAGCAATTCCTCCTCGCCGCTGCCAACATAAAACAACTGGAACAGGTCAACCTTTTCCGGGGCTTCATAAAGCGAGCCCAGGAATTGATTGCGGATATTGAGATATTCCCCATTAAAAAACTCATTCCCATTAAAATAATTTAGTTCTTCTTCAGTTAATATCCTTGTCACCGGGCTTTGACTTGTACTTCCCCCACCGCCAGGGGTGCACGCCGATAGAGCGGTGGCAAAAAAGACGATGCCAACCAAGCAAATAGTCAACCCACCGCGTTTAGTAAAGATCACTGTTGTTATGCCCCCTTCCGAGCCATAGTCTTCACCTGTTAAGACGAAACTAGGCCCACTTTGGTTCCTTCTTTCACCCTATTATATTACCGAACTGGCCCGATCCCAAGATAAAATACCCTTTCCTTGTTCCAGGCTGGCGAT
Organism: bacterium; assembly: GCA_035271345.1. Classification (GTDB taxonomy): domain Bacteria; phylum Bacillota; class DTU030; order DUMP01; family DUMP01; genus DUNI01. The sequence continues at coordinate 7,022 of DATERQ010000006.1, forward strand.
CCCACCACTACCGCAAAAAAGCAGCATTACCGTCAACGGAAAACATTGGCTATTATCATAGAGGCATTTTTGCTCCCTGCCAATGATGCCGGTCAGGCTTTTGGGATTCCACAATTTCTGTTCCTTAAGGTATTGACCAAAACCGAGGGGTTATACCAACGAATAAAGATCAATCCTTTGTGAACCTGATAGTTCTAACTAGCAACCAGGAATCGAAAACAAGGTAACTACCGAGGGTATGACTGGATATATGATTTTACTTGTAATAATCCAAGATCGTTGCCCATTAACCATAATATGGGTTAAGCTGGCAGCAAGCTTCTACCATCAATAAGATCAATTACGCGTTTTCGCACCTTCGTCATTAAAATAGCTGTAGCTAGGCCCGAACATATTATAATATAGACGAGATAGCTTCAGATGATATTAAAATATTAATAATGCACATCCTCCCTTTCAATTTTTATCCCTGACATTTTGATAGAAAGAATGTGCACGACAAAATCCAAACTACCCCACCATTATATTTCTTTTGGGCCTTATATGTTTTCAACAAGCCAACTTACTTCTTGTCTCGGCATAATCCTTTTTATTTTTTTCGGAAACTCTTTGATGATGATGATGATCAAAATAATTTATCCTTTTTGTTCTATACGCATCTCGAAAATAAAAATTAATTACTCCCGAAACAAATTATTTTAGCGCTTAATGTAACTATTGTACGGCTGGAAGCCGCCACTTCAATTTCCACGGCTATTTGGGCATCCCCGTATTAACTTCTTCTTTCTATACCCCATTTTTATTTATTGCACAATGTTCTATTTCTATATAGCAGAATACTGATCCGAATAGTAAGCAGGTGGATAGTGCCATCTGCTCCCGGTAGATATCGTTGCAAAATAATAACCTTCTTTTGAATAACGGTATAAAACCAAAGGGGTTTTATTGGCTCACCCAAACAACTTTATTGTTATCGTCCCAGTACACTGTGCAGCCCAAAGCCTCACTCAAAACCCGGGCCGGGGCCAGCAGGCGACCATCTTTTATCGGCAATGGGCTGCCCAGAATTATTTCTTGGTAAAATTGGCCCTGGTCAGGGCTGGGCCGCTCAACCAGAGCGACTGTCCTGCCA
>DATERQ010000007.1:0-2152 GCA_035271345.1 bacterium
GTCCATGGTGGGATCGGTACCCACCACCTCCCCTTCCAACAGGCGACCGTCGGCCAAACTGACGATGATGTTCTTGGCTTTCGCCACCACATGGTCATTGGTCAAAATGTAGCCGGCCGGGTCAAAGATAACCCCGGAACCAACACCGCCTTGTTCCACGGCGCCGTGAAACCAATGGTAGCCCCGCTCCCGGGTGGCAATGCCCACCACTGTGGGCCCCACCCGCTGGGCCACGGCGCTGATGGTGGCATAAGGATAGAGGGAGATGGTGTCGTCCATCCGGGATGACAGATCTGCCGCTGGCGGTATACCGGCTGGGGCTTTGAGGCGCTGCCCCGGCCGGCTCGAACCGAGCCACAAACTGCTGCCGAGGGTAATTGTTCCTACCAACAATAACACAAATAGAATTGGCTGCCAATAGGTTTGATAGTTTTTGCGCTTCAAGCTTTTTCCTCCTCAGGCGTGGTCTTGGTAACAGTATCTCCGCCTGGAGGGGATAAATTACAGCAGAGGGCGGATTATCCGCCCTCTCAAATGGTTGGTAATATTGTGTTGTTGGGTTGGTTTACACGCTTTTGGCGCGGACGATGTCTTTTACTTTCATCAGCCGGGTGAGGTTGGCTCGTTCGTTTTCTTCCAGTTTCATGCTGATGTAGCGCACGGTATGCTCTAAATCGGGAATCATGACGTGTTCCAATGCGTTCACGCGCCGGCGTGTACGTTCAATTTCTTCTGCCATCCGGCTTACTGCTGTCTCCACTTCGGCCAACTCCAATAGCCGGGGCAACAATTCAGCCAGGGTGTTGATGGAATCATCCAGCTCCCCGGATGTTTCAGCAAAGCCATAAGGATAGCCGCTGGCGCTGGCTTCCCCCACCTGATCCCAACTGATTTTTGGTGTATGCACGCTCATAATGTTTTGAACGGCCAATTTCACTTCAAGCTGCATTTGGGGGAACATAATGGCTTCTTCCACCGCCTCGGCTGACATGACGGCCCGGGCCAGCATAAATTTTTGGAATGAGTCGGCCAACCGCTGTTCCATTTGTTCGCGCAGCTCTTTATTTTTGCGCACCAACACCAGAAACTGCCGCATCAGTTCATCGCGCTTGTCTTTCAGCAATTTATGGCCGCGAACAGCCATGGCCAGACGCCCTTTTAAGCGGTTCAGCTCCATTCGGGTCGGATTAACCCTAAGTTCCATGGGCTACTCCTCCCTTTTTTCAGGCAGATATTTATCCAAATACTCATCCCTGATCCGTCTCAGTTCAATCCGCGGTAACATGGACAACAATTCCCAGCCCAGATCCAAGGTTTCCGCAATGGTCCGATCTTCTTCTTCCCCTTGCTGGAGGTAGCGGGCCTCGAACTCATCGGCAAACTGGGAGAAGATCTTATCCACTTCAGACAGGGCAGCCTCCCCTAAGATTGCCGCCAGCTCTTTCGCTTCTTTGCCCCGGGCATAAGCGGCGTAAAGCTGATTCATGGTGTCGGCGTGGTCTTCTCTGGTTTTGCCGGCACCAATGCCTTCGTCTTTCAGTCGCGACAAGGACGGCAAGACGTCGATGGGCGGATAAATCCCCGCCCGGTGTAAATCCCGGGTCAAGATGATTTGGCCCTCGGTGATATAGCCGGTTAGGTCTGGAATGGGGTGGGTTTTATCGTCCTCAGGCATGGTGAGTATGGGCACCTGGGTCACTGACCCTTGGGCTTCTCTAATCCGACCGGCGCGCTCATAAATACTGGCCAGGTCAGTATAGAGATAACCAGGATAGCCCCGCCGCCCCGGCACTTCTTTTCGGGCGGCGGAAATCTCGCGCAAGGCCTCGGCATAGTTGGTCATGTCAGTGAGGATAACCAGGACGTGCATATCTTTGTCATAAGCCAAGTATTCGGCCGCTGTCAAGGCCATCCGCGGGGTGGCGATCCGTTCGATGGCTGGGTCATCAGCCAGGTTCATAAACAGTACTGTGCGCTCAATGGCCCCGGTACGTTCAAAGTCAGCCACGAAGAAATCTGCTTCCTCGAATGTGATGCCCATGGCAGCGAAAACCACCGCAAACTCAGTTTCCACACCGGGCACCTGGGCCTGGCGGGCGATTTGGGCCGCTAACCGGGCATGGGGTAAACCAGCGGCAGAAAACACCGGCAG
>DATERQ010000008.1:0-12728 GCA_035271345.1 bacterium
GGTCAAGTCTTTTCCAGCGACGAAAGCCCCCGATACATTGGACCAGCGATCCACCTCGTTCAGATCAGCTTGAGGTCGAGTAATCCGAAAACGGCGCAAAGCATTTCTCTCTAACGGCCATTGGCATCGTCGAGCCAATTCTTCTGCCAACATTTCCGCCTGGTTGAAGCCACGCCAGCGCAACCGCTGGCGATCCAAGGGAACTGGCACCACCAATGGCTCCAGCGGTAGCTCTTTTGCGGTTTGCAAGCAAGTAAATATAAGAGAAGCTAAAAAAGGGGACAAGTAAACGGCACGCTCATACTTAAACTGATGGATGCAACGGCGGAGTGCTCCTTTATACAAAGCTGCTGACCAAGAACGAATGAAGGGGCGTTGACGTTTCCGGCACAGTTCACAAAAGCCCGGATAAGCCAGGGGGCGATTACAACGCTTACAAACAGGTTCGGCAATGGGGGTGATTGCGGCTCGGCACGATGGGCAAATGTATTTATCGGAAGCTGGTAGAGTTGCTCCGCAACCGGCGCAGTTAGTTGCCCCTGGAAACAATAAATCAAGAGCAGCCTCAATTATGGTTTTTCCTTGCCTAAGGCAACTTCCAATACGATCTGTCATGCCTAGTCCCTTCGGTCAGTGTTGTTATGGGTTGATTTATTCACTCGCGAAAGCTGAGCATAGCTTATGACCCTGTCTCCTCCAGAGTCTTTAGCCTGGTACATAGCCTGATCAGCCGCTAACAATAGCTGTTCGGTTTTATCACCGTGTTGCGGATAGCCTGCAATGCCAATACTAGCCGTTACAGTTATTTCCTCTGTGGCTGTAAGGCAGCGCACAGCCGCACAAATGCGTTCTCCGGCTGAATAAGCCTCCATCGGACCCGTTTCTGGCAGCACTACCAGAATTTCATCGCCGCCGTAGCGACCCACAATATCGACACTACGCACTTGGGCCTGAATTGAGGTCGCAATTTTCCGCAGCAAAGTATCGCCGGCTATATGACCACAAATATCATTCACTTTTTTAAAATGATCCAGATCCACCATCAGAACACACAGCCGCAAACCATAGCGGCGACTCCGAGCCATTTCCCCGGTTAAATTCTCCAACAAGGTTCTCCGATTTAGAAGGCCTGTCAACCCATCCAACCGCGCTAGCGCCGCCACCTCGGAATATAAGCGGGCATTTTCCAAAGCAGTAGCTACTTGGCCAGCGACGATGGACAGCAATTGAATCTCATGATCACCAAATGGAAGTTGATACCTGGTAAGCCACAACGCTCCTATTAGGCGCTCCCCCGCTGTAAGGGGCAGCGCCAATTCATAGGCCCCAGCTTCATGTTGTAGGCCAGGAACACTTTTATGGGGAAGCGCCACTTCTGTCGATCGGTTTTGTGCCGCTACTCCCACTAATCTCTGTCCTATTTTCACCTCGCTATAACGTATTGAATCTGGCACCGTCCCCTGATGGGCAACTGGCATTAATGTTTGGCCGTCCACCAAATAAACTACGCCCTGGTCATAAAGCGCTAGCTGTTGGGCTTGTTCAAGGCTAAGATCCAGAGTCGTGTTCAAATCTATGCTAGTGCCAATTTTGCGGCCAGCTTGGTATAGTTTGGTAATCTCCGTATGGGCTCGGCGCACTTTTATATATAGATACCAAACAAAATTTAGAATCAGAAGTGGTATTGCAGCTATAGCTACTGCTTCCATTCCAAGATATATGTATATTTGACTGAGGAAAGAGCCAATGGGCCATGCTAGCGCCGTCGCCAACAAATCCCACCCGGCTAAAGCCCTATATTCCTGCCACAATACTGTTCCTGATTCCAATAACAGAGCAATGCTCACCAGAAAGTGGTTGGTAATATAATATGTGATCAAAAAGACTAGTTGAGGCCAGGCAAAAGCTAAATTGTTGCCACCAACAATGCCCCCTGCCCTTTGGTAGACATACGATGAAACCAAAATAGCAAGAACCGCTTGGCCCGCATTAAAAACACTGATACCGCTAACCTGCCGCCGCATTAAATCCCCCACCACATAACTGGCAGCCCCGGTTATCAAAGCTGCCGGTATTCCAAGGGATACTACGGTAGCCAATATTACCGCAGAACTTAGACTTAAGGATCCACAATCTAGCTGGATACGACTGGCTTCCATTCCACTTGCTAACAAGGAATAAAAGGTGAGCAACAATAAAGGCTCAGGCCCTTGCACGCCTCCAACCAGCATCAAAGACCCAATGCCTAATACTATTATTAACCAGCGATATCCTATTTTCAAGCGGGCCCGAAGTCCCACATCCTCACCATCCCGATCTGATGCCAGCCGATGTTCATAGTAAGTTAAGTCCATTACATGCGTGGCAGAGCCGGAATGCCAAGGGTAGTAAGTGCGTTGTGCATAGTTTGTTTGAAGCTTAGAACAAGAGCCACGCGGAAACGCATCCTGGCCGGGGTAGCTGTGAGTACCGGAGAGGTCTCATAAAAATCCATAAAGCTGGAGGCCAACTTGTAAGTGTAGTCAGCAAATAATGAGCCCTGTAATGTTTCCGCTGCCTTTTGGATAGCTGCTGGCAATTCAGCAATGATACGAATAAGATCCTTTTCCTCCGTCGTTAGGTCCTCAGGCACTGGGACAGTGCGCAAATCCACATCATCCAAAACTTCTGGTTCTACTCTGCTCAAAATATTGGCGGCGCGGGCGTAAGAATATTGTAAGTAAGGCCCGGTATGACCTTGCATACTGAGGGCATGGTCGAAATCAAATACAAGTACACTGGAAATATTAAACCGCACCATATAGTAACGAATGGCTCCCACGGCAATATCGAGTCCTAGTTTGCGATGCTCTTCCGACGACATTTCAGGATGACGCTTCGCCACTTCGGTGGTGGCGTGTTCCACTACTTGATTTATCATATCATCAGCTTTGACCCCAATACCTTTACGACCCGACATGGCATAGACAGTCTTTTCATCATCATCCACAGGCACACCCAGCTCTTGGGCTGTCTTTGGTGATAAAGCCACCACCTCATAGCCAAAATGGATGGAGTTTTCCCCTTCCTGTTCATAACCCAGCTTAATTAATGAAAATCGCAACACATCTTGTAAATATTTTTGCCTGAGGTCAATAACATTGATAACCTGGTCAGCACGGCCAAAGCGATCCATTTTGGTACCTTCTTTGCTGGTAGTCCATAGCACTGTACCATTGGGTTGCAAACAACAGCGATCGTAAAAGAAATCCTTGCCCAAAACACCAAACTTCCATAATTGATAAGCAATATCTTTTGCAGTATAGGTAGCGGTTCCATTGGATCGCACAAGAACTTTATCGGGGTTTTCTAAATCTTCAAATCCTGGCACATCCTCCAGCCGCACCACCCAACAGCCGGCATTTTCCCCTTCCTCTTCATATATAAGCTGGCCTTTGGTCTTAAGAAGGTTGAAGGCATGATCCCAAAACCCCAGGTGTATGATGTCACTCTCCCAATTAAGAAGGTTATAATAAATACCCAGCTTCCACATTGTACTTAAGTGACATTCTACCACCTTATCAGCCACATTTTTGGCTAATTCAGCAGTGGGATTATCCCCTTCTTCAATAAGCTTTAATACCTGGTACCGTTTTTCTTCCAGCCTGGGATCCTGCTCGTATCTACGATTAATTTCAGTATATAGATCCCAACACTGATAATCAAAGTGACCCTTGGAAAGCTCAGGTGACAGTTCTTGGATAGCCACCACCACATCAGCCACAGCCATGCCAGTATCATCAATATAGTTTTGGACCTCCACTTCATATCCAACCTGTTTTTTTAGCCGGGCTAATGTATCCCCAAGACAAGCATTGCGAAGGTGTCCAATGTGGGCCGCTTTGTTAGGATTGATGTTAGTATGTTCTATTACCACCTTTTTCCCCGCACCTATTGTGGTTCTACCATAATCATCCTTATCAACCACAAGCTGATCAAACACTGAACGGGTCAACGCTTGCATATCAATCCAGGCATTCACATACCCTGGCGCTGTTACAACAAACTCTTTAATGTACACCGGTTTTTTCGCAGTCAAATAGGTGCATATTTCCTGGGCGATCTTAAGAGGTGCACGACGCAACCCTTTAGCTAGTCTCAGCGGCAACGGAGTGGATAAATCACCGAATTCCGGTTGCGGTGGGATCTCCCAACTTATACTACCTGGCGCTTGAATTAAATCATAAAGTTCATTTACACTTTCGCTTGTCAAAGACTGAAGCAGCGATTCCAGTTCATAAAAATGGTAGGAATTACCCTCCATCCCGTACTCCTCCTCAGTGAGTTGCATCTTCCAGATATTATACCATAAGCATGCCGATGTATCTAGGGTGAGGCAAAGTTTTCCAGCGGCAGCAGCAAAATATTAGCCCATAGAGAGTAATAACCAGTATTTTGCTGCCTTAAATAGTATCATAATTTATTTAACCCTTTCAACGATCCTTGGTAATAGGCAGATGAAGGATGAAGCATGTTCCCACGCCAGGCTTGCTTTCTACATCCAATTGCCCGCCATGAAGCTTTGCGATCTGCCTGCAAAAAGGTAGACCTAAACCCATTCCATTTGTTTTGGTGGTGAAGTCAAAACAGAATATCTGGGTTAAATCAGCCGCCGTTATACCTGCGCCAGTATCACAGCAAGCAATGCGAAGCCAGCCGTCTTTCCCCGTTGTCAACTCTAAGGTTATTTCGCCGGATTTAGATAAGGCAGCTAAAGCATTCTCCACCAGATTCCACAATAGCTGCCGCAATAATACTGGTACCCCGTCAATGGGCGGGCAGGGACGTGTTTTCACGTGTATTCGGCTCCCTTTTTCCTCGGCTATAAGGGCCGCCCTTTTTCCAATCCCTTCGAGTATTTCCACCATATCACAACGGCGAAAAGAAACCTCTTCCATTTGGCACAAATAAAAACCATCACCTATAAGTCGTTCCAAGGCATTCAACTCATTGAACAATATCTGCACATAGCGTTGAATGCAATCATCATTGTGCACTCTTTTAGCCAACAATTGCAAGAACCCATTCATGGTTGCCGTTGTATTCTTTATTTCATGCATTATTCCCATCAACACATTTTCTTGCTGCAACTATAGCCCCCCATTCCAATAACCTTGACGGGCATTAATCCTCTTCCTGCTCTTGCCTGGCCCAAGATGAAGAGAAACCGGGTATCCCGGTTATAAAATTAGATATTTTAATATAAAACCAGTATGCCTTGCTTATCAAGCCGTGCTTCAATGCCTTGGTTCCCTTCTTGAAATTGATGCCGGCAATCCCCGATTTGAATAGTAACGTTGGGATGAACAGTTTTGACAGCCACTAGGCCCTCAGCACCTACCTGCAGCAGTGTTGGACTACCTCTGCTGGAACCAACCTCATTTGCTATAATGCGTGTACGGGCTTGCACCACACCTCCTCGCACGATTCCAGGTTGCCCATCCACTCTAACGGTGTGGCCGGCATATAAAAACGACTGGTAGCAACCTTTACCGCTGATGGTAATGTCACCACTAGCTTCCACCCTCGCTCCTTGTGTATAGTTGGCGTTAAAAGACACTTCGGTTTTGGATGAACCCTGGATAGTATCTACGATTGTCTTCGCTTGGCGAGACAAATCCCAAACTTGATCAACTGTGGTTATTTTCAAAACTCCGCGCCGGCTCACTGCTTGTTGAAGGTTCACCAGAACATTCTCTATCTCTGCCCCTGTAATATGGGATACTTCCCCATAGGCTTTGACCAAGTCATTGGCCAAAGAGGGTAAATGTGTGAATTTTGTATCCAACAACCGGGACATTATTCGCCCCCAGCCTTGGCGATCGGCTGCGGCTTTTAATTCGGGATGATCCGAGATTTGCGCCAGCGCGGTAGCACATCTTTCCAATCCAAGGGCTAGTTTCTCCCATGAATCTTGCATGCGAATATGGATGACGCCGATACCGCCGCAGCGGACTACACCACCGATCACGTTCTGGCGTACCAGCACCTGGCCGCCAGCGGTTAGATTAGCATGGGTGACACTGCCCGCCACTTCTATGTTTCCCCCGGCATAGACAGCCATGGTTTCTTCCACATTCCCTTTTACTACGACATCACCATCAAACTTAATGTTGCCACTTGCCAAATTTACCCCCCGTTCAGCCACTAAAACAGGATAGACTTCAAGCCTACCATTGGCATAAACAGGCCTACCGCTGCGGGTAGCCACGGCCTTAAGCCCACCTTCAATGATTTCAACACCGGCACCAGCTACCAATTCAATATCTCTCGGTATTTTGGCCGGAATTGGTTCTCCGGTAACAGAAAGGCCTGGTTGACCTAAAATTGGGGGGTGCCTTATCGCTAGCTCATCGCCAGTTTCCACACTGGGAATAATCGTAAGTTCACGCCAATCCACTTTTGACTGCTCCAGGTCGGGTAGCATTTGCCCTTGATCCTTAAACCTTAACTCAATTTTTGCATCCTGCCCTGCTATAGGAGGTTTGCCCCGAGCCACCACCTTAGTCGATGCTGCCGGTTTTTCTACCAAAGATTGTATTGCCTTATGGTCAATACCAACATGTACACCTTTTTCCCGCAATGCTTGCTCAACGAATTCAAATTCTACTTTAGGAAACTTCGATATCTCCTCGGTCTTTAACACTAAGTGTTGGCACGGTACACTGTCCGCCAGCCTAAATTCTTTTCCAGGAACTAAATCCAGCCTGCTTTCTGCCTTGAGACCATCGGTGGAAACAATTACCTGTACTTGTGCTTGGCCGGGTGTGCTCATAAGTTCATACCCGATATCATCTTCGCTGGTCACTTCCTTGGCAGCGGTGATTTCAACCCCATTGACATACACTTTTATACCAATTCCCGGTGAGATTACGGCCCTCCGCCCGTCATGTTCATCGGTAACAATAATCCGACCTTGAAACACACTGGCGCTCCCATCCCGGATTTCATTATTCCCGGCCAATGTCTAGTCCCCCCTTGCCGAAGGCAATGTCCCGGTTTTAATCTCCTGGTAGCGTTCCATTATCGCTTGAAAATCTTCCCACACCGGTCTCTTTTTTCTGGGATCCCGAAGTAGGGCCGCCGGATGAAACGTAGGCATTATAAAGAATCCATCTTTGGTTACCCAGGAACCACGGCTGCGGGTAATGCGAACAGAAGGAGCAATAAGCGTCTGGCTGGCTAAAGCCCCCAGGCACACAATAATTTTAGGCTTTATTAGCCTAAGTTGAGCCCGAAGAAAAGGCAAACAAGTCCTGACTTCATCGGGAGTTGGCGTGCGATTGCCGGGGGGGCGACATTTGACGATGTTTCCAATAAAAATTTCGGCCCGACTAAGACCGACCGCCAACAAAATATTATCTAACAGTTGGCCTGCCCGTCCTACGAAGGGGCGCCCCAGTTCGTCTTCGGCCCGGCCAGGTCCTTCTCCAATCAACACTATTTCTGCGTCCATTTTCCCTTCGCCAAAAATGACCTGCTTACAACCTTTTCGCAACTGGCAACGCCGGCAGGCATTGACAATCTCCTTCAGCTCCTGTAGCGAGCAGGCACGTTCCCAAGGGGGCTGAAAGTGGTGTGGTTTAGCTTCTGGAAGAAAGGTCAACTGCCTCGGTTTGTTGGTCATAAAAAACCCTCCTGCGATATAATTAGCCATGTTAGGCTAGGCTTCCTGCAAGGAAGGAGCGGAATTTTATATTAATAAGGGTAAACAAATGAGATTGGAGGGATTGGGGAACCGAGCAACCTGAAAATCGTCCGCGTTCTTATGCCAAGCCTAAGCCAAGGGGGGTGTTTTTCTTTTATAATGGTTAAAAATGAGCGCACCACCAGGGGATCAAATTGTATGCCACTGCAAGCCTTTAGCTCCCCAATGGAAGCCAAACAGGAACATGCCCGCCGGTAGGGTCGGTGTGAAGTCATGGCATCGAAGGCATCGGCCACTGCAATTATACGCCCTCCCAGAGGAATGTTACCGCGCGCGATGCCATCGGGATAACCACAGCCATTATACCATTCATGATGGCTGCGTATTAAGGGCGATAGATGTGCCAGCTCCGGAATTTTTTTTACTACCTGTTCTCCTACAATTGAGTGTTCTTTTACGCTGTCATATTCATCTTCGGTAAGGAAGTTCGGTTTATTTAAAACTGATCGTGCTATGGTGATTTTCCCCAGATCATGGAGAAGAGCAGCTTGTTCAATGGCTGTCACCTTTAAAGGAGGGAGTTTCAATTGCCGAGCCATGCTGGCTGAATACCCCGCCACCCGCAGGCTGTGGTCGTAAACATCGGGATCTTCAATCTCCATGATGGCAGCCATGCAAAGAACTTGCATTGTTAGCTCATTAGCAACCATAGTGTTGGATTCCTCCCCTTCAGCTACATGACGGATAGGCCAAGGTTAACCCAAATAAATTGCGTCAAATTTGTAAACCGCACGCCAACTTAAAGCAAGATAGCTTTAGCCCGGGCATAGCCGAGCAATTCCACCATATTTCAACACTATCTATTATTTTATCAGTAAACGGTAATCTGTCTATCAGACAATGGTCTTAACTACCATGCAACAAAAGACCCTAACGCTGATCGTTAGGGTCCCAACAAGACGAGCCCTGTTCTTTGGGTTCGATATAGGCTTCGTAGCTAGGTCAATCTTACAACTGATGGCGGTGGGTTAAATCCAATAACAGGATTATTTCACCCTGACATAGGTCTAATCCTTCCTGGTACACCTGGGCCTTGGTCGCCCGTTTGGTAACAAGTCGAGCTTTCGTCCGAGCTAGACATTCCAAAATAACCGGCGTATCGTCTTTGGAACCCCGGCTTATAGCCACCACTTCGAACTGGGGCTGTCCATTGGGATCAAAATAGTCTAATTTAAGCAACTGCCGAATTATACCCTCAATCCGCGCCTCATCATCGCCAGCAACAACCAATATGCTTACAAAGGGCCTCTTTCGTTTTTTTTCTCCACTAAATCTACTGTAAACAGAACTCATTAGTACCCAGAATCCATAAACAGCCAGCAAAACTAAACAAACTAGAGCCATGTGCTTCACAGCCTGAGGCATACCCCTACCCCCCTTTTCATCAGGGTATGCCCTAAGCTAGATCCAGGTGCCGGTTATGGGTGCTGTTCATTCTAATTCAGTTCTACCAACCCTTTTCTGATGGCATAAAGAGCGGCTTCGGTACGATCGCCCACCTTGATTTTGCGAAAGATACTGGTAACGTGATTTTTGACTGTCTTTTCGCTAATGTCCAAAGCAGCCCCAATCTGTTTGTTACTACGCCCGTCGGCCAGCAACAACAGAACCTCTTCCTCCCGAGCAGTCAGGCCATCTAATTTCTTTTCTTCCCGTCCATTAGCCATACGGGTAAACTCGCCCATTAGTTTCTTTGCCGCTGGCGGTGACATATAGGAATTGCCTTCATTTACCGCCCGAATAGCCCCCACTAGTTCCCCTGGCTCTACATCTTTAAGTACATATCCTGCTGCCCCGGCTTGTACCATCTTTAGTAAGTGATCGCGATCATCATGGACGGTCAGGGCTACAACTCCGATATCGGGAAACTGGTCTTTGATTTCGGCCGTAATTTCAATGCCACTTTTGTCGGGTAAGTCCAAATCCATTAATACTACATCTGGCTCTATAAGCACCACTTGTTTCATGGCCGCTTCAGCCGTTCCAGCTTCGGCTACTATTAAAATATCATCTTCTAATTCCACTACTTTTTTAATTCCAGTTCGTACCACCGGATGGTCATCCACTATCAGTACTCGGATTTTTGTCATGGCCGTCCTCCCCCTAGCCTTAATTTTACGCGTTACACTTTAGCATAAACACAATACTAGCTTGTTCTCGGCAGATGAAGAAATATCCGGGTGCCCTCATTAGGTTTGCTATCGATTGTAAGGCGAGCCCCGATTAGTTCTGCCCGCTCTCTCATTCCAACCAGGCCCAAGTGACCATCACTGGAGACTCGGATATTTTCCGGGGGCACTTCAAACCCGCAACCATTGTCCTGCACCTGAACCGCCAAGAATTTTGGCGCAAATTCGAGCCGCACTTTAATCTCGGTGGCATCGGCATGCTTGATCACATTGTTTAAAGCCTCTTGGATAATGCGAAAGACACTAGTTAAAGCTGTGTTGTCGATCGGTTGTTCCTCTCCGTGCACTGACAAAAATATGTTGACATCGTTCTGCTCCACCATTTGGCCGATAAGTTTATTGACGGCTGCCTCAAGACCAATATCTCCTACAGCTAACGGCCTGAGGTTGAAGATAACATCTCTCGCCTCCCTGAGGCCGCTGCGCACAATTTGTTTCACATTGTTCAGTTCCAGTCTAGCCCGGTCAGTATCACTGTCAAGAATTTTCTGCACTACTTCCAAACCAAGAATAGCTCCTGCCAACTGTTGGGCCAAGCCATCATGCAAATCCCTGGCTACGCGACGCCGCTCTTTTTCTTGTGCCTGAATAATACGGATGGCTACCCCGCGTTTTTCTTGGAGCGAACCCAAAGTGCGAGAAAGCTCATCAATATTTCCACTTAGATAATCTAGGGCTACCCCCACTTGAGCCGTCAGGGCTTCCGCTCGAACCATAAGACACGTAACATTCTTTAGGGTGCGCTGGAGCTCATCGCGCTTAGTGCGCAGTTCTTTTTCTTGTTCCGTGTATACGATAAGACGCACTTGCATATCGCGAGCACGGGCATAGGCAAGCTTAATTGCCTCTTCATCGTAATGCTTTAAGTCCTGGCTCACTTTCATCAGATGAAGCCGTGATTGTTGCTCTTCTCGTCGCGCCGCATCCACTTTTTCGATCATGGCCAGCGTTCTTTCTTTAACCTTTTCAAGCTCCCGCGTCAGTCGAGCTACTTCCGAGCGAGCGTCGTTGGCAATGCTATTGATTTGTTGTTGGCTATCTTTAATCGCTGTTACTGTGTTCAATAGGATCTCGTCTAGCCGTACAAAACTTGCTTGCGCCGTCACTCGCCTCACCCCTGTAGACATTATTCGACTTCCAACTCTTACCTTCCTGCTATTTTGTCAAAGCATAAAAAAAAAGCAGCTGGGGCGCTACTCCAGCTACTTTGGTCAATTTGTTTCAGAATGGATATGGCCTATTTCAGTCTTGTCGCCGCTTGCTTCAATTCTTTTGCTTTCCCTGTTTGTTCCCAAGGGAGGCTTAAATCGGTACGGCCAAAGTGACCATAGGCAGCTAGAGGTTTGTATATGGGCCGCCTCAAATCCAAATCAGCTATAATGCCGGCCGGTCGCAATTCGAACTGCTCTTGAACCAATTCGGCAATGGCGTTACTGGAAAGAACACCCGTGCCAAAAGTATTTATCGCCACCGAAACCGGTCGCGCTACACCAATGGCGTAAGCCAATTGGGCTTCACACCGTTCAGCCAAACCGGCTGCCACAATGTTTTTAGCCACATAACGGGCAACGTAACTAGCTGATCGGTCCACTTTGGTCGGATCCTTTCCTGAAAAAGCGCCACCCCCATGACGGGCACAGCCACCATAAGTGTCTACTATAATTTTCCGGCCTGTTAATCCCGAATCGGCGCCTGGGCCACCATATACAAATCGGCCGGTAGGATTGACATAAAAGCGGGTTTTATTGTCCATAAACCGCGCAGGCACAATTGGTTTGATGACGGCCTCAATCACATCAGTTCTAATTTGGGCCAAAGCTATATCGGGGCGATGCTGTCCTGACACAATTACTGTATGCACCCGTAACGGCCGGCCATTCTCATACTCTACCGTAACCTGGGTTTTGCCATCGGGATACAAATATGGTAATAAGCCCGTCTTTCTTACTTCTGCCAGCCGCCGGGCCAGTTTATGGGCTAGGGATATGGGAAGGGGCATTAGCTCTGGTGTTTCCCGGCACGCATAACCGAACATCATGCCCTGGTCCCCGGCACCAAGTTGATCAAGGGAATTGGTCCCCCCCTCTTTGGCTTCCAACCCCTTATCTACCCCTAAAGCAATATCCGGCGACTGTTCATCAATAGAAGTCAAGACGGCACAAGTATCTCCATCGAAACCAAATTTAGCCCTAGTATAGCCAATGTCCTTCACTGTTTTACGGACCACGCGGGGAATATCCACATAGCACCCACAAGTAATTTCCCCGGTTACCATTACCAACCCAGTGGTGACAAGTGTTTCGCAAGCCACGCGAGCATAAGGATCTTTAGCAATAATATCATCGAGAATAGCATCGGAAATCTGATCAGCTACCTTGTCCGGATGTCCTTCGGTGACAGATTCAGAAGTAAGCAAATAGCGCTCCAACAAAACCAGTCCTCCCTCCAAATAAAATACCACTTCTTCAATTTGGAAGTGGCCGTTTTACTCCTATCTTCCAGAATTGAGATTCTGCAGGAATTGGCACATAACCAGCATGTCGCTGGCATGCTGCCGGGTTTCATCAGGCCAGTCCCTCCACCACTCTGGATAAGAGCCCCCTATTTATATTTATCTCGTATGCTGCAATCGTAGCATACTCAGCCCCGTACCGTCAAGGAATTCTATCAATTGGTTCAATAGTTCAAATTGCCCATCTTCGCCCACGATCCCTTCTTGCTGCTGTTCCAGCTTTATGGTAAGCTGAGGCCAAATGACAGTATCGGGGAGGCTTTTTTTATGCAAGAACCGA
>DATERQ010000009.1:0-2862 GCA_035271345.1 bacterium
GCGACAGGTGAAGTTTCTTTTAGGCGGTCTGATACAACGATTTGCCCCGCCAGCCGACCATCTATGGCTACAAGGACCCGTGTTCCCCCGCTTTGACAAATGTCGTAGTCGTGGGGGATGTTTTCACGGTGCAAAAGGCGATCGTTCCCTGCCAGGACCGACCTACCATTCACAATGGAAAGCACACCGTAGCCGGGCAGATCTTGATAATCGGTAGTTGTAGTAGGCTCAATTTTTTTGCCATAGGCTTGGCGAATGGATTCAGCGATGGGGTGGGTGGAAAAAGCCTCGGCGTGAGCAGCATAATGCAATACGTCCATTTCGGTAAATCCTTCGTTGGCACTTATTTGGGTAACAGCAAATGTTCCTTCAGTTAGGGTGCCGGTTTTATCAAAAACCACGGTGTGTAAATTAGCCAGGGAGTCAAGGAAGTTACCGCCTTTGACAAGGACTCCCTGATGTGAAGCATTGCCAATTCCGCCGAAATATCCCAGTGGTATCGAAAGTACTAAAGCACAGGGACAAGAGATTACCAATAAAACAAGCGCTTGATAAAACCAGGTGGAGAAACTTGCGTTTGGCAAAAACAGTGGGGGTAGTATGGCCACTGCCCCAGCAGCGGCTACCACCGCCGGTGTGTAGTAACGGGCAAAGCTGGTAATGAATTGTTCTGCCGGGGCTTTTCTTAATTCAGCGTCTTCCACCAACTGTAAAATGCGGGCCACAGCCGATTGGCTGTAAGGCTTTGTGACTTCCACCGTAAGCAAGGTATCCCCGTTCACCATGCCGGATAGGATAGTGTCTTTTGGGCCAACAAGTTTTGGCATTGGTTCTCCCGTAAGGGCCGACGTATCCACAGCAGAAGAGCCGTCAATAACAACACCGTCTAGCGGTACCCGCTCACCCGGTTTAATGATAATTTCTTGGCCTACGGTTACAGCTTCGGCTGGAACCAGATCAATGGTATCATGGCATTTAACATGAGCCGTATCCGGCCGGATCGCCAATAAAGCGGCGATGGAGCGACGGGAACTATGAACAGCCCGGTCTTGAAAATATTCCCCAACGGAATAAAATAGCATTACAGCCACTGCCTCTGGTAGTTCGCCAATGGCGATAGCACCTAAAGTGGCAATGGCCATAAGGGAGTTTTCATCGAAAACTCGACCTTGGGCCAAATTGGAAAGCGCCTGTTTAAGTACAGGCCAGCCTATAAGCAGGTAAGCAGGTACAAATAAGGACCAGCGCAAAAGGGTTGATCGTGAGCCCAGCCACCAAGCGAGGAGCAATAACAAAGCTGATGCCATCATAATATAAAGTCGGTGGTGTACACCCTGATCCCCGGCCACGGCCAGTTGTTGCCAAGCGCCCTGGGCAGCCGGTGTAAGTTCCAGCCCAGGATGGACGCGGTCGATAGCAGCTTGGGCTTTAGGCGCCAGTTCCGCCGGCAAATCTATGCTACGAGAAGCGAAACTGATAGCTGCGTCTTCCAATCCGTCCACCTTTTGCAATTCTTGTTCGATTTCAGCGGCGCAAGCAGCACAATCAAGGCCGGCTAAAATATAACGCATGGGATACCCCCTCAGTGTTTACTGGCTATGATGGATCTTGTCGTTTCACCTTGGGCAACGGTTTGTTCTATAAGTGCTGATATATATTCAGCCATAAGGGAATAAAAAACCATCCGATGTTGGCTTCGACGGCCATCGGCGCTTGGGTGAGGCGATTCAAACAGCCGTAGACGCTATTGTACTGGTTTATATCCGGCTTGATATAAATCGTTAAGAATGTCCACAGTGGCTTGCCGAGCTGCAGCCGCAAAATCAGGTTCGGAGAAGTTGTTCACGTATGGTTTCCGTTGGAAGGCGTAGAGAACGCTGCGGGCTGCCACCAACAACGCACCCAAACCTTTATTATCGAAACAGGGCAAAGCATCGGCAATTTGGCCCCCTTGGGCTCCTAAGCCTGGCAGCAACAGATAAGAATGGGGGAGTAGTTGGCGCAGGGTTTGGGCTTCATGGGGATAGGTTAGTCCGGCTACTATCCCCACTGGGGAATAGTTGTTGGTGCCGCGGGTTGTTTTAGACCAATTGGCTGCCCAAGCGGCCACTTCTTTCCATACGGGACGTTGAGTTTCCGTTACCCTGAGATTTTGCAGATCAGCAGCTCCCGGGTTAGAAGTGCGTACTAACAGAAAAACCCCCCGCCCATTGGCGGCGGCGGCATCGATGAAAGGCTGAAGGCTATCCCGGCCTAAAAAGGGGTTTACCGTTAGGGCATCGCAAGGGAAAGCATGGGGATTTTCATCAGCGGCCAGATAAGCCCGAGCATAAGCAGAAGCCGTGTTGGGGACATCGCCTCGTTTTACATCCAGTATCACCAACAGTCCTTTAGAGCGAGCGTAGCTAGTCGTTTCTTCCAACACCTTGATCCCGGCCCAGCCATACTGTTCATAAAAAGCTGCTTGTGGCTTGATTGCTGGTACCAGATCTGCCACCTGGTCGATGATTCTTTTGTTAAAATCCAAGATAGTGTCAGCAATGAATGAGCCGGAATCGGAAGGGGCCGGTTTAAGATGGGCCGGAAACCTGCCGATGTCCGGGTCCAGACCTATTACCAGAGGGCTTCTTTTGGCCATAATAGCCTTTTCCAAGCGCCAAGTAAACATTAAAGGTCCCCCTTAAATGCACTGTAGTTGGCGACTACCGGGTATTACCAGTGGTACTTTTTGCTTACATAAAGGGCAGTCTTTAGGATCCCAAGATTTAATATCCATGGACAGCAGCGGATAAAATTCCACCGGGAATTGTACCTGCCCGGCACTGCGATCCACCAAGCAAGTGAGGCCCACCACCGCAGCAT
>DATERQ010000010.1:0-8145 GCA_035271345.1 bacterium
CTGCTGGAAAGCGGTGGTAGAAGCGGCAAAAGAACGGGAGGCCGGCGCCCTTTGGTTGGCGGCCCGGCTGGAAGAAGAACTGTGGGAACTTGAACCGAACGAGCGGGCTGATTTTTTGGCCGAGTTGGATTTATCGGAACCGGGCTTAAACCGTTTAATTGCTGAAAGCTATAAGTTACTTGGTCTAATTACCTTTTTTACCGTTACCGGCGGCCATGAGGTTAGGGCCTGGCCCCTCAAACGGGGCACCACTGCAGTTAAGGCGGCAGGTAAGATTCACAGTGATATGGAACGGGGTTTTATTCGGGCTGAAGTGGTGGCCCATTCCGATCTTATCAGGGTTGGTTCCCCTGCTGCGGCCCAAAAAGAAGGCCTTATGCGTTTGGAGGGGCGTGATTATATCGTCCGAGACGGTGATGTGATTCATTATCGGTTTAGTGTTTAGGCTGGAATTAGCGAAAGGAGGGTTTCAATTGAAACAATCAGTATCAACCTCGAGGGCGCCGGCAGCCATTGGGCCTTATTCCCAGGCGGTTAAAGTAGGTGGGTTCGTTTATACGGCTGGCCAGGTAGGCGTAGACCCGGCTACAGGTGAATTGGTGGAAGGGGACATTAAGGCTCATACCCGGCAAACTTTGCTCAATGTAAAAGCGGTGCTGGAAGCGGCGGGAACATCTTTGGCTAACGTAGTTAAGACCACCGTCTTTTTACGTGACATGGCTAATTTTGCCGCTATGAATGAGGTCTATGCAGAATTCTTTCCCGAACCCTTCCCGGCTCGTTCAGCGATTGGGGTGGCAGCTTTGCCGGGGAATGCACCGGTGGAGATAGAGGCGGTGGCTGCCCTAGCAAAAGCTGATTAACGGTGAGTTTTTACCAGCGACAGAAGGGGGCCTAAAAGGCCCTTCTTCTGCATTCTGCTTTAGGGATGTGACTGCGATGAATAATCTTACTGCGGTAATTTTAGCTGCCGGCAAAGGCATGCGAATGAAATCTTCCCGGCCCAAGGTTTTACACGAACTATGTGGGCGTCCGCTAATTTCCTACGTGGTGGACGCGGCCAAGGCTGCCGGTGCCAGCGATGTGGTGTTGGTTATTAATTCCGAAATGAAAGCTGTTCATGAACTGTTTGGGAACACAGTTAAATATGCCTATCAAGATCGACGGCTTGGAACTGGACATGCGCTTCAGGTTGCCCGTGAGGCGATCGGCTCTGATTCAAATGAAATTTTGGTTCTTTGCGGCGATGCGCCGCTCTTATCCTTTGGGCTGTTACGAAACCTTGTCCAAGCCCATCGCTCCCAGCAGGCTGCGGCAACAGTGCTCACGGCCCAACTGCCTGATCCCAGCGGCTATGGTCGTATTATCCGGGCTGACGGCAATGTTATCGAACGGATTGTGGAGGAGCAAGATGCCACCCCGGCTGAAAAGGCTATTAAAGAAGTCAATAGTGGCAGCTACTGTTTCGACGGAGCCACCATTTTTTCATTTTTAGAACAAATAGAGTGCCATAATGTTCAAGGCGAGTATTACCTCACTGACGTCTTACCTCTAATAAAAGCAGCCGGCGGCCTTGTCCTACCTTACCTGACGGCAGAGGCAGACTTGGTTCAAGGCATTAATAATCGACTTCAATTAGCCGCAGCAGAGGCTTGGCTCCGGGCTAAGATCAGGGAACGACAAATGTTGGCCGGCGTAACCATAA
Organism: bacterium; assembly: GCA_035271345.1. GTDB lineage: Bacteria > Bacillota > DTU030 > DUMP01 > DUMP01 > DUNI01. The sequence continues at coordinate 1,706 of DATERQ010000010.1, forward strand.
TTGATCCCTCAACTGTTTTTATCGATGCTACAGTTTGCATTGGTGCCGACACGGTGATTTATCCGTTCACCATTTTAGAGGGGCAGACTGTCATTGGGGAAAACTGTATTATTGGGCCCTCAGTGCAGATTGAAGACAGCATTATAAGAACTAAGGCTCGGGTGCGCCATGCTGTGGTAACCAAGGCGGAAATCGGACCGGGAGCCGATGTGGGACCATATACACATTTACGGCCCGAGACTAAGTTGGGCCCAAACAGCAAGGCCGGCACTTTCGTTGAAATTAAAAAAGCTGATATCGGCCCCGAAAGTAAAGTACCCCACATGGCTTATGTGGGAGATGCAGTTTTAGGTCAAGGTGCTAATATCGGTGCCGGAACCATAACTTGTAATTACGACGGAGAGCAAAAACATCTGACTGAGATTGGGGACGGGGCTTTTATTGGCAGCAATACTAATTTAGTGGCCCCGGTAAGAATTGGGCGTGGGGCTTATACTGGAGCTGGCTCAACTATTACTAAGGACGTTCCCGCCGGGGCTTTGGCTTTGGAACGGGCGCAGCAAAAGAATATTGAAGGCTGGGCAGAAAAGAGAAGGCAGAAAGCCCACTTGCGAAAAAAAGAAGAGTAATCTAGAATAAGTGTGGGATGGGAGAAGGAGGGGTAATTGTTGAAGCCCGATCAGAAGCGGCTAAAGGTCTTTAGTGGTAATGCCAATCCCAAACTGGCGAAAGAAATCGCTGCTTATATTGGCGTTCCGTTGGGAGAGGCTAAAGTAAGCCGCTTTTCTAACGGTGAAATACAAGTGGTAATTGACGAAAGCGTTCGTGGAGCCGATGTATTTGTGGTTCAACCTACCTGCCAGCCGGTTAACGAGAACCTGATGGAATTACTTATTCTGATGGATGCCTTTAGACGAGCTTCGGCCCGTCGTATTACAGCGGTAATACCCCATTATGGCTATGCGCGGCAGGATCGCAAGGCCAGGGGTAGAGAACCTGTTACAGCTAAATTGGTGGCTAACTTGCTGGTCACCGCCGGTGCTGGGCGTATTTTGACCATGGATCTTCATGCAGCTCAAATCCAGGGCTTTTTCGATATACCGGTGGATCATCTCATGGCGGGTCCGCTGATAGCAGATTATTTCCGCCAAATGGGCTTGGCCGATCTTACTGTGGTATCGCCGGATGCAGGCGGAGTGGGACGCGCCCGTGATTTGGCTGAGAGGTTGCATGCGCCGATAGCCATTGTGGATAAACGGCGTCCAACCCCGAATGTGGCCGAGGTAATGAATGTTATCGGCCAGGTAAAAGGCCGAACTGTGATTATGATGGATGATATTATCGATACTGCCGGCACCATGATTTCCAGCAGCCAGGCCCTAAAAAATTACGGAGTAAAAGATGTTTATATTTGCTCCACCCATGGCGTTTTATCGGGTCCGGCTATAAGGAGGTTGGAAGATGCCCCCATCAAGGAAGTCGTGGTTACCAACACAATTCCCCTGGCGGCGGGCAAAAAAATCGATAAAATTAAAGTGTTATCGGTGGCACCGATTTTTGGTGAGGCCATTATTCGTATCTACGAGGATTTGTCTGTAAGTGAATTGTTCGAGTAAGGAGAGAGATGTATGGCTGAAGTAGTGGCAAAAGTTCGGGAACAGGTTGGCACTGGCCCTAGCCGAGCCTATCGCCGGGCTAGTTTAATACCGGCTGTTTTATATGGCGAAGGGGTTAAGGGGACTATTCATCTGCTGGTGGATAAGGCGGAATTGGATAAGCTGTTATCAGCCCATGGCTTGGGCAGCATTGTCACCGTGAAACTGCCAGGGCAAGGCGATTACCCGACTATGGTGAGGGAGATTCAATATCATCCGGTGCGCGGCCAGGTAATCCATGCTGATTTTCAAGGAATATCGTTGACCGAAACGCTCCGAACTGTGGTACCGATTGTGCTTCAGGGCACACCGCAGGGAGTGGCCGAAGGGGGCACACTTCAACATCAGCTCAGAGAGCTGGAGGTGGAATGCTTACCCCAGGATTTGCCGGATCATATTATTGTGGAAGTAGCTGATCTTGGGCTGACAGAGTCCTTGTTTGTCCAAGATTTGTCCGTACCTGAACAAATAATGGTTATTTCGGAAGAAACTGAAGTTGTGGCCACAGTATTGGCGCCGCGCCCGGAAGAGGAAGAAGAGGAAGAGGTAATAGATGAACTCGAAGAAGATTTGGTTGTCGCCGAAGGCGAAGAGGCGGAAGAAGTAACCGAGGACGAGGAGTAAAGAAAGATGAAGCTTGTGGTGGGGCTTGGAAATCCCGGCCGGGAATACGAAGAAACCAGGCATAATGCTGGCTTTCTAGTGCTTGACTATTTAGCCCGACAGGAGGGCCTCACCTTTACCCACTCCAAATTCAAACTATTGGCAGCCCGGGGTCTAGTGGCTGAAACTGACGCCCTTTTGATCAAACCCCTGATCTATATGAATCGTAGCGGTATTGCAGTGTCAAGTCTTTTGCGTTGGTACAAGCTCGATCCGGCAAAAGACTTGCTGGTGGTATCCGATGATATGGATTTACCCTTGGGACGATTGCGAATCCGAAGCCACGGAAGCCATGGGGGCCAGCGAGGGCTGCTTTCTATTATTAGCGAGTTAGGATCAGAAGAGTTTACCCGGTTAAGAATTGGGATCGGTCGCCCAGAGGAAAACAACAGTGCTAAAGAGCATGTACTTTCGACTTTTTGGCCTGAGGAAGAGCCGATATTGGATGAAGTGATTGTGGCGGCAGCAGAGGCGATTCGTGCTTGGCTCGCCTTTGGGCCGCTGGAAGCTATGAACCGATTCAATGGCTTCATAGCTGGATCAGAAAGCAGGGGCCAATAATCTGAGTCCGCAGAATTTCCCTATGAAATAATAGCGACGACGACCAACAAAACGGGAAAAACCGGCCGGATAGTCCGTGACCAGGGCTACCGAACCGGTTAATTTTTCATTATCATCCCCAGCCTAATAAAGCGGGTGGGGTCCTTTACATTCGTTCAGGATGACAAAATAAAAGGCCATTGTCCTTCCCGTCCTAAATAAAGTAGCGGGAGTGGGGCGGGGTATTTTTATACTGAGCGGAAAAGATAACACCTAGTTGGGGATGTGCAAAGCAATTTTATCTGTAGCCAGGGCAGCTTCACCCAAGGCTTCGCTGACGCTGGGATGGGGATGGATGTTGGCAGCGAGCTCTTCCACGGTAGCTTCCATGCGTATAGCCAGGGCAGCCTCGGAGATGAGCTCTGTAGCGTCAGGCCCTAAAATATGAACGCCTAAAATCTCACCGTAGCGATCATTGGCGATTACCTTCATAAAGCCATCAACATTTTTAATTAAAGCTTTCGAATTAGCGATCAGAGGGAAACGGCCCACCTTAATTTTATGACCGGCTTCCAGGGCTTGTTTTTCCGTTAAACCGACGCTGGCCGCTTCAGGCCGAGTATAAATGCAGGCCGGCACTGCCGTATAATTCATCGGCTTTTTATTTCCCAGGGCGTTGTCGGCGGCAATGCTACCTTCGGTATAAGCCGTATGTGCCAGCATGTCCCCGCCCACGGCATCTCCCACGGCGTAGATGCCGGGCACAGAAGTCTCCAGATATTCGTTTACCGCAATCCGAGGTCCATCCATCTCGATACCGGCTTCCTCCAGACCCAGCCTGGAAGTAGCCGGTCGGCGGCCAACGGCGGCTAAAACTTTGTTTACGGTAAACTGCAACTCCCCATCTGCTGTTCTTACCTTTACCGTTACTCCTTCTGCTGCTGGCTGGCAGCGCAATACCTGGGCGGATGTATAAATGTCCACTTTAAGTGAGGACAATGACTTTCCAATTCCCTCTGCTAATTCGCCATCCATCGAGGGCAAGATTCGGGGCAACATCTCCACAATGATACATTTAGTGCCCAAGGCCTGATAGACCGAAGCCAATTCAACTCCGATCACGCCGCCACCAATAATAAGCATGCTTTTCGGAATTTCCGTCAAGGCCAAAGCGGCATCACTGTAAATAACCTCGGGTAAATCGAGACCTGGAAGCGGCAGTTGAACCGGTTCGGATCCGGTAGCCAGAATAATCTTATCAGCCGTAAGTTCCATTGTTTCATTGCCATCGGCAGTGACCACGATAGAATTTTTACTAGTCAAACGAGCTGCCCCAGTTACAACTTCACAATTTGCTTTTCTGAGGAGAAATCCAACCCCGGTAACAAGACGTCGCACGATTTGTTTACGACGTTTTTGCAAGGCCGGCCAGTCCACAGTCAAACCTTCCGCTTTTAGGCCCAGTCGCTTTCCGCCTGCAATAGCCTGGTATAACCCAGTGGTATTAAGAAGCACCTTAGTGGGTACACAGCCTACATTGAGGCAAGTCCCTCCTAAAGCCTTCTTTTCCACCACAGTTACCTCGGCTCCCAATTGGGCCGCGCGCAGGGCGGCCACGTAGCCACCTGGCCCGCCACCTACTACAAGTACTTTCACAACCATTCCTCCTTGAATGAATAAGCTGGCATAGAGCTATTATAACCTAATTAGGCTTGAAGCGGCTATTTTCCTCTGTTGCTGGGGAGGAAATAACGAAGCCGCCTTTTTAAGGCGGCTTCGGAATGGTTTATTATCTAGCAAATACGTGATTACCGATTTGGGTTGACACTGGCCGGCCAAAAATCCATGCTGACCGGGCGGTGCTGGGGTTGTAAAAATAGAGGGCTCCGCCGGTGGGGTCTACGCCGGAAAGTGCCTCGATAGCGGCCTGGATACAATCTTGGCTGGGCGGTTTGGAGTAGAAAGCCCCGTTCATTATCGGTTCAAAAGCATGGGTTTCATACAAAACGCCGGTTAAGCTTTGTGGGAAATCAGGATTATTAAGGCGGTTAATGATCACAGCACCCACGGCCACTTTTCCTTGATAAGATTCACCTTCTGCTTCAGCCATAATCATTTGGGCTAATAAATCCACCTCTTGTATCGATGGCCGGATGCTGCCTCGGGAGGTGGTGCTGGAAATGCTTCTGGTCTCCGGTATGGTTAAAATATCACCGGGGAACAGTTGATCCTGCCAGATTCCGCTGGCGCTCTTTATTTGGTTCACTGTAACTCCGAACCTTTGTCCAATCAGCCACAGAGTATCGCCAGGCTGCACGGTATAAGTTGCTGCCTGGGCTGAAAGCGACAAGCCCAGGATTAAAACAGCCATGGTCAAGGCTAAAACCAACCGTGGGTAGGCAATAGTGTACTGAAACCGATGTTTTTTCCTGGCAAAAAGTTCCGGTAGCTCAGTTTCCATTGGTGAGTCTCCTTTCTAGGTTTGCTTCCTTTCGGTATGCATTACCGGGGAGAGCCACGGACAACCCAATGGCAAACATCGAGTTGTCTCTAAGAAGAAATCTGCGCATATAATAGCATGGGGGCAACCTTAATGTCAGCCGGGGCAATCATCATTAAACCGAATTAAAATGTTGTTGCCGGGGGAAGTAACGGGAAAACACGGCCAGGCATAGAAAATAGGGGGCAAAGACCGTCTTTGACCCCCTTGGTAACAGAATCCAGGCTATTAATTTTATGGACTTTAAATGCTAAATATTATCTGTATGGTATCTCCATCATAATCCGCTGCGGCTTCCCGAATGAGGGTGGGCGATATAATGGTAGCAAGTGCATCGGTGGAAAGCTGGAAGAGTTCTTGTGAGTTTAGGCCTACCAGTCGTTTTTTGTCGGTATTTTTCGTTGACAAAGTAACGGCAATAATGCCTTTCACAGCGGTCAGTTCCATCTTCTAATCCTTTCCCTCGGGTACACCATAATTAGCCTACCTCCACTCCTTAAATTTCTAGCCTTGATCACCTTAAGTTGACCGTATCCATTTGATGTAGCTTACAGATTAGCTTGTCCAAGCTCGTGCTCAATTGGTATACTGCCACGGAATTTAGCCTTCCTGGATTAGCGTTTACCAGCCGATAAAGCTTTTCCCGCATTGTCTCGATTTCTTGATTCAATTGACAGATTTGTTTTGGGGTATGTTTCATCGACAACGAGTGCTCGCCCCCCTTCACAACCGTCGATGTTTGCAATAGCATTTCAATTTTTGGGCAAGAATAATGGATATGATGGTCGGTTGCGCCACTGGTTTTGCCGAGCCCAAGCGCCCAATTCAGGCCCGGCATCACAGTCCCCAATGCGGGTAGCTGGCTAACATAAACTGCCACTTCTTAACAATATTATACATTAATGAGCCAATATTGCAAGGTTTATCCCGCCAACGCCTTGCTTGCGCCTCAATAGGGGTCCAGGTATAATTGGAATAGGCATCGTATTTCCGGGCATAACATTCTGGGGCAGGCCTGAAGTTGGCAGGCCCATTTTGTGTTTTTTTAAATGGGGGGAACAATGTGTCCGATTGGCTAGAAC
>DATERQ010000011.1:0-2362 GCA_035271345.1 bacterium
CCCCAATGTATTCCAGAATAGTTTTTAATTTGCTAAGATAAAGTCGGGCTTCCTCCGGAGATCTAAGGTCAGGCTCACTTACAATTTCAATCAAGGGCACCCCGGCTCGGTTTAAATCCACCAAACTAGTGGAGGCGGCAACAATGTCATCGCCGCTATGCATTAGTTTGCCAGCGTCCTCTTCCATGTGTACCCTGTTTATCCTAATTCTGCGTTTTTTTCCTTGCACAGCAACATCGATGTAACCGTTTCTAGCCACTGGTTTATCAGCCTGGGAAATTTGGAAAGCATTGGGCATATCGGGGTAAAAATAATTCTTGCGGTCAAATTTGCACAGGGGAGAAATTTTACAATTTAGTGCCAGGCCGGTCAAAATTGCATATTCTAATACCTTTTTATTTAGCACCGGTAGCCCCCCGGGCAATCCTAAACATACTGGGCAGATTTGAGTATTGGGTTCGGCGCCAAACATAGTGCTGCAACGGCAGAATGCTTTGCTATCGGTGGATAATTCCACATGTACCTCTAAGCCGATAACTGTTTCCAGGTCCTGATTAGCCATGTTCCTCACCCCTCGCCACCAGCAATGGACGTTGCTGGTGATAGTCAGTATTGTGCTCAAAAAATGATGCCATCTTAAGCAATGTTCCCTCTGCCCACGGTCTTCCCATTAATTGTATTCCCACCGGCAACCCCTGGCTAAAACCTCCCGGGATGGAGATAGCAGGTAAACCGGCCAAATTTGCGGGGATCGTACAGGCATCCATTAGATACATTTGAAGAGGATCATCCACCTCTTCGCCTAACCTAAATGGTAACACCGGTGATGTTGGCGTTAAAAGTAAATCATAACGGGAAAATGCCCGCTTAAACTCATCGATTATAAGTGTGCGTACCCGCTGTGCTTTTTGGAAAAAAGCTTCATAGTTGTCAGCACCAAGGACATAAGTGCCGATCATTATCCGGCGGCGAACTTCAGCCCCAAAGCCTTGGCTTCGGGTTTTCTTATACAAAGAGTCAATATCCGGCCCTTCAACCCTAAGGCCGTAACGTATTCCATCGAAGCGACCAAGATTAGAAGAGGCCTCTGCTGGAGCAATTAGGTAATATACGGCTGGGGAATATTTCACCATCGGAAGGGATACCTCTTCCACCACAGCCCCAAAATTTTCAAATAGAGTAGCAGCTTTTAAAACCGCATCCCTAACCGCCAATTGAACGCCGTCAGCTAAAAATTCACGCGGCAGCCCCAGCCGCATCCCGCTAATATCGCGATTCAAAAACTGCTTATAATCCGGTACCGGCTTGGGTGCCGAGGTGCTGTCAAATTTGTCTAGCCCAGCAATGCTGTTTAATACTAAAGCACAGTCAGTTACATCCTTGGTAAGGCAGCCTACTTGATCCAAAGAGGAAGCAAAGGCTACCAAACCAAAACGGGACACACGGCCATAAGTTGGTTTCAATCCCACCACAGAACAAAAGGCAGCCGGTTGCCGGATGGAGCCGCCGGTATCAGAACCAAGAGCAAAAATTGCTTGTCCAGCAGCCACTGCTGCTGCAGAGCCGCCACTGGAACCTCCTGGAACCCGATCTAGGTCCCATGGGTTATGGGTGGGAAAGAAAGCAGAATTCTCCGTAGATGATCCCATGGCTAATTCGTCCATGTTAGTCTTACCAGTTAAAATTGCCCCGGATTTATGCAGACGACTAACCACAGTGGCGTCATAAGGCGGCACAAAATCTGCTAATATATTTGCTGAGCAAGTGGTTTTAATTCCTTTTGTGCAAATATTATCTTTTAAGGCCATCGGAATACCGGCTAGAAGCCCCAGTCTTTGCCCTTTGGCCCGGGTCGCGTCTATTTGTCTTGCGACCAACAAAGCGTGTTCGTCAGTATTAGTTACAAAAGCATGTACAGCCGGTTCAGTTTGTTGTTTTCGCTCCAACACCGACTCGACGAGCTCCATGGCACTAATTTCGCCTTTATCTAGTAGGCGTCTTAGCCGGTGTCCGGGAAGATTCCATAGTTTCACTGGTACCACTCCCTTATCACTCTTCCTCCATAATGCGAGGTACTCTAAAACAGCCTTCATGCACATCCTTGGCTTGGGCCAAAGCCTGTTCTTGACTAAGCCATTCTAGCACTTTATCCTCGCGCCAAACATTTATTAGATTTGAAACCGATACTGTTGGTTCAACGGCGGTGGTATCCACTTCTTGTAGCCTACGGGCAAAAGCAAAGATATTAGTCAAATGCAAAGCCAGTTTTGTTTTTTCTTCCCCTTCCAACTTCAATTGCGATGAATCGGCGATCTTTTCCACCAGGTCCTCAGTGATTTTAACCATCATGCTCCATCCTTTC
>DATERQ010000012.1:0-5327 GCA_035271345.1 bacterium
GCCCCAAAGCAGCAATTATAAGCCCCGCGACCTGTTCCTTTTTGGGGGCTTCCGCCAGCAGCAGGGCGGCAAAGCCAATAGTGAAAAATACTTGCGATTGTACCACCACCGAAGAAATTCCCGCCGGCATGCCCATTTCCAACGCATAAAAGATAAAACCGAACTGCCCCACGCCAAAAGTGAGGCCGTAGGCCAAGCAATAATACCAAGATACAGCGGGTTTTTTCACAAAAAATATCGCGGGAAAACAGTAAAGGTAAAGCGAAGGGCTACCAGCAACATCGACGAAATCCCGGCCAAGCCCAGCTTGATCACAGTAAAATTGGCTCCCCAAATGATTACCACCAACAGGGCCAGAATCAAATCCCTTTTTTTCATCCAATTCTTCTCCTTAAGGTAGCCACCAAAGGCCGAAACGGTCGGCAGGCATATGAAAACATCACTTCTACACCTGTGGCCCCTAATCCTGCCCGGCGCGGGCCCGATTTTACCAGCCTGAACACTTTTTATCCCTTGGGGTCAACACCGCCCTTCAATAACTAATGGTCAGGAGCGGTTTTTGCATTAGTATAAATGCAGCGCTGGTTTTAATGGAGTTTGATCTATGGTAGTATACTGGGGAAGGGAAGCTTGGTTGGCGGGGATGAATCTTGTTCAACCCGGGATAATGGTCATTATAAATCTTGGCTTGGGCATGTTTACACCCCTTTTGGGCTAAGTCTTTTTGTTGCCTACAAATAGAACCGGTGCCGGGCTAGAACTAGATTGGGATAGTCAGTAGGGCCTCATTCAATCTTATACAAGGTGGTGGGCATGTGCTGGAGGAAAAAGCGATAAAGCCCCTTCAGGCCAGCATTGTGCGTAATCAGCGTCTGGCGGTAGATGTTTATCATTTGATCTTGGCGATGCCAGAAATTGCGGTTAAAGCCAGACCGGGGCAATTTGTGATGCTAAAGGTTGCGGCGGGGTTAGAGCCGATACTAAGGCGACCATTTAGTGTCCACCGTCTGAATCGGGAGACGGGAGCGGTGGAAATAATTTATCAGAAAGTAGGAAAGGGAACTGCTATTTTAGCCAACAGAAAGCCGGGTGAGGAGATTGAGGTTTTAGGGCCATTAGGCACTGGATTTTGTGTTGGCCATGCCAGGCATATCGGGCTCGTGGGCGGTGGCATGGGAATTGCGCCACTTCTGGCCGTTGCTGAACAAGCGGTTGGGGAGGGCAAGGAAGTTGTGATATTTTTGGGAGCGATAACCAAAGATTATTTGCTGGCAAGAACTGAATTTAGCAAACTAGGGCCGCTGTTCGTGGTTACCGATGATGGTAGCGCAGGTGAAAAAGCCGTGGTGAGCAAACCACTGGCCGAATATTTGCAAGGGCACAGCTTAGATTTGTTGTTGGCTTGTGGTCCAATCCCTATGTTAAAGGCCCTTGCGGCTATAGCGGAGGCCCAACGCATTAAGGCACAGCTATCTTTGGAACAGAATATGGCTTGTGGTATTGGTGCTTGCTTAGGTTGCGTGGTTCCGGTAAAAGCTGATACACCGGCTGGCTTTAGCTATAAGCGAGTTTGCCATGATGGCCCTGTTTTTTGGGCTGATGAGGTGCTATTTGAACTGCCGGCTAAAATGGAGAAACAGGGAGGGTGTGGCCTTGAGTAAAGTGGACATGGAAGTACAATTAGGACCTTTAAAACTAAAGAACCCGGTCCTTACCATGTCCGGCACCTTTGGTTTTGGGCGGGAGCACGGGCAATACTACGATCTGAGCACTTTAGGTGGAGTTATTGTCAAAGCCATCACGGCGGAACCGCGGGTAGGCAATCCCCCGCCCCGGATTGCTGAAACGGCAGGTGGCATTTTAAATGCTATTGGCCTTCAAAACCCTGGCGTGGAGGCCGCTATTGCTGATGAATTGCCTCCTTTGCAAGATTTGCGCCGTCAGGGAACTTTAGTTATCGGTAACGTATCGGGCTATAGTTTTGATGACTACACTTTAGTTACAAAAAAAATCTCCGATTCGGGTTTGGTGGATGCGGTTGAGCTAAATATATCATGCCCTAATGTGAAAGGTGGCGGGCTGACTTTCGGAACGCATCCAGAGACCGTATATAAGCTGGTGTCAACAGTACGGACAGTCTGCGCTGTGCCCCTTATCGTTAAACTCAGCCCCAACGTAACTGATATTAAGGAGATAGCTTCCAGTGCCACAGAGGGCGGGGCTGATATTATATCGTTGATCAATACTATTACTGCAATGGTTATTGATGCCAAGACCAGGCGTCCAATTTTGGGCAATATCACCGGCGGGTTATCGGGGCCGGCCGTAAAACCAGTGGCTTTGAGAATGGTCCACGAAGTTTCTCAAGCGGTGGAGATTCCGTTAATTGGGATTGGCGGGATTGTAGCTGGCGTTGACGCGGCTGAGTTCCTCTTGGCTGGCGCTACCGCAGTAGGTGTAGGGACGGCCAACTTGATGCATCCTTTAGCAGCCCTAAATATTGTCCAAGAATTACAATGGTTTTTGGAAGACGAAGGAATAGGAGCGGTGGCGGAAATTATTGGTGGCTTGATTTTACCCTAATAATCATCAATAAAAAACCAACAGCCTTCGGCGCGCCAAACCTAGCCGAAGGCTATTTTCTGAGGGTTTACCGTATTTTCATTTTCATTACAGGCTAGAGAGCGCCATATCATGAGCCAGCCACTATTTTTCCGTTATGAAATACAAGCGTCCCGCCCACAATGGTGGCCTTAACCAGCCCGGTAAGTCTGCGTCCGCTGAAGGGTGTATTTCTAGCTTTGGAATAGAATTGATTTGGGTTTACTTGCCATTGGGTATGGGGGTCAAAGATGGTAATGTCAGCATCAGCCCCAACAGCCAAGGTTCCTTTGTTTAATCCCATGATGGATGCCGGCACGGAAGTGAGTTTTGCTATTGCTTGCAGGGGGGTCAGAACCCTGGGTTTGACCAGCTCGGTCCAGACCAGGCCCAAGGCAGTTTCCAGCCCGATAATTCCGCAAGGAGCATCCACCATATCCACTGCCTTTTCGTCAGCGGAATGGGGGGCGTGATCGCTGGCAATGGCATCCAAGGTTCCGTCGGCTAAACCCTGACGAACGCCGGCTAGGTCAGCAGCGGTTCTAAGGGGAGGATTCATTTTGGCATTAGTTCCAAATACCATCAAAGCCTCATCGGTTAGGGTAAAATGGTGGGGCCCGGCTTCGGCGGTAACCCTTACACCTCGTGCTTTAGCAGCCCTAATAATCTCCACGGCTATAGCCGAGCTTACATGTTGAATGTGGACATGCCCTCCGGTGAGATCTGCCAGCAAAACATCGCGAGCCACGTGAATATCTTCAGCAGTTGTGGGCATCCCTTTTAGGCCAAGCTGTTTAGCGACGGCACCTTCGTTAATAACGGTGTCGGCCACTAAAGATAATTGGCCGCAATGACTTATTACCGGTAAACCCAGCCGTCCAGCCTGTTCCAGCGCTTCCCGGGCCAAGGCCGCACTCTCCACTGGCATGCCATCGTCGGAAAAGCCAATTGCCCCGGCTGCCCCGAGAGCAGCAAAATCGGTTAGTGTTTTGCCGGCCAAGCCGTAGGTAACACTAGCCACCGTATACAAATTAACAATGCTGTCATTCATTGCACGGCTATAAAAGCTTTTGATAAGTTCGGGCGAGTCTAGCACCGGCCTGGTATTGGCCATGCAGACCACGGAAGTAAACCCCCCCGCGGCTGCCGCTCTGCTGCCGGAAGCCAAGTCCTCCTTGTGGGTTAGGCCGGGATCGCGAAAATGAACGTGAATGTCGATGAAACCAGGTGCAACGATGCAGCCTTGGGCGGAAACCACCGTTTCAGCGACCGAACAGGGCAAGTTTGGTCCCACGGCGGCGATCTTGCCCTCCTTGATTATAATGTCCCATTGTCCCTGTAGACCAGCAGCCGGATCCAACACTAATCCACCTTGTATCAACAAATCATTCCCCTCCCTTCCGCCTCCGGAGCGATCTTGCGAATTTGGGCCTTTTCGACCCACCGGGTTGTGGTTAATGTCTCCCGTTGGCTTATTGTATGGATGGCTTTTGATTTGGGTTTGGTGCTGCCGCCCCAATTATATATTAAAAGCTGAAGCATTTGTAGATCAAAGTCTTTGATGGCGGGGGTTTAGATAGTTAAATAGCATAAACAAAACTCGATCTTTGTTAGGGAAAAGTCAACATCTATGGTAAAATATAACGAGAGACCTGACTGGGGGGAAGACTACATTGCCGTTCTTTCCGGCTTGGGCTAAACTAAATCTGGGCCTTGAAGTGGGTGCCAGGCGGCCCGATGGCTACCACGAAATTAGAAGCATTATGCAGACTGTGTCTTTGGCCGACCAGGTAAAGCTGGAGTGGACAACTGGCAGCATAAGTCTGGAAGTGGAGGGGGCAGATCTTCCTGCTGATAGCGGTAATATCGCCATGCGAGCGGCTAAACTAATGCGGGATCGAGCCGGTGGTGGTTTGGGCGTCAGCATAAGGCTGATTAAGCGCATTCCCTTGGCGGCAGGGCTCGCCGGCGGTAGTGCCGATGCAGCCGCAGTATTGTTTGGCCTTAACCGACTTTGGGATCTGGGTCTTTCCAGTCCTGATCTAATTGCTCTGGCAGCCGATTTAGGCAGCGATGTGCCCTTTTGTTTGCTGGGAGGAACAGCCTATGCTAAAGGCCGGGGAGAAATCGTCGCGCCCTTACCGCCCTTACCGCCTTGCTTTATAGTTTTAGTTTGTTCGCCGCTGGTTGTCTCCACTGCTTGGGCTTACAGTATGTTGGATCGTGACGGCCTGGAGCAGCATCGACCAGTAGATGGGATAGATGGTTTGGAAGCAGCATTGGAAACTGGAAATCTAAGTCAGATTGCTGCTGGAATGGCCAATGCTTTTGAACCAGTGGTTATGGCCCATTTTCCTCTCATCGGGGAGATAAAAGAGATACTACTTACTGCCGGGGCTTTGGCAGCGATGATGTCCGGCAGCGGCCCAACGGTGTATGGTCTTTTTTCCACCTCCAAGGAAGCCCATGCGGCCGCTTCGATTTTGAAGGCCAGCTTTATTACCCATGTGGTTCAGCCAGTGCCTGTCGGTGCCGGTCGATTGATTGAGGAGTGAAGGACTAGGTATGAGAAAGTTGTTAAATGTGGACTGTAATCTGGGCTCTTATATGCCGCTACGGGAAGGAGTCTACCAAATTTTGCGGTCTTCTATCGTCGAAGGCGACTTGGCCCCGGGTGAACATTTAGCCGAACAACAACTGGCTGCAGAACTAGGTGTTAGCAGGAC
>DATERQ010000013.1:0-3904 GCA_035271345.1 bacterium
TACCATGGCTAATGCCCCTTGATGATGTCCGTGGGCCGTGTCCACCACCAAAACATCCACCCCAGCGCCCACTAAAGCCTGCGCCCGGTCTAAAGCTTCCGCTCCTGGACTTACCGCTGCTCCCACGCGGAGACGGCCCCGGTCATCTTTGGTGGCGTTGGGATATAGCCGCGCTTTTTCAATATCTTTGATGGTAATCAGACCCTGCAATCGGTAGTCCTCATCCACCAACGGGAGTTTTTCGATTTTATGTTCCTTTAGAATTTCCTTTGCCCGATCCAGGGTGGTTCCCACAGGGGCTGTAATCAGGTTATCCTTAGTCATGACATCAGCGATGGGCTGAGCATAATCTTCTTCAAACCGCAAGTCCCGGTTGGTGATAATACCCACCAATCGGCCGCGGGGATCTACAATTGGAACGCCGGAAATATGATAGCGTTCCATTATATCCACCGCCGCCAGCACCTTGTGCTCGGGGGAAAGGGAAATAGGATCTACTATAACCCCGCTTTCAGAGCGTTTAACCTTATCCACCTCTTCTGCTTGCCGGTTGATGGACATGTTCTTATGGATAATACCAATACCACCCTCACGCGCCAAGGCGATGGCCAACCGGGACTCAGTCACAGTATCCATGGCGGAACTGACCAACGGGACATTCAAATGGATATTCCGGGTAAATACGGTGTCCAGCTGAGCCTCGCGCGGTAGTATTTGTGAGTGAGCAGGTTCCACCAACACATCGTCAAAAGTGAGGCCTTCTTCAAAACACAATTTGTCCATAAGCTATAAACCTCCTGTCGCAGTATTATTCCCTCTTTATACAAAAAGGCCCGGCAGCATTTCTGCTGCTCCAAGGCCCGAGTTGGGTTCGCAAAAACATCATCGTTGACCAACATAAGTATGGCGGTAGGCTCAATCCCTAGCCTTCATCACAACCTACTGCTTTAAGACGAAAAGAAATCACCATTAATCGATCGGCTAAATGCTCATTCTCTAAAAATACTTCCGTCGGCACCTTAATATCCACCGGCGCATAATTCCAAATAGCACGGATGCCGGCTTCCACCATGGAATCCGCCACTTCTTGAGCCGCTTCCTTAGGCACAGCAATGATTCCAATATCCACCTTTTCCCGTTTTATAAAAGGCTGTAGTTTATCAATATCCATGATCTCAGTATTTCGCAGGCGCAATCCAACCAGCTTGGGATTGGTATCAAATACACCTTTCAATACAAACCCACGCTTGCTGAAATTTGGATAATTGGCCAGCGCTTGGCCCAAATTTCCGGCCCCCACAATTACCATCTTATACTCATGTTCTAAACCGATAATTCGACCAATCTCATGGTACAAGCCTTCCACACGATACCCATAGCCCTGCTGCCCGAATTCTCCAAAATGGTTAAGATCCTGCCGCAGTTGGGAGGCGGAAATCCCCATCATATCAGCTAATATCTGGGACGACACTCGCTCTACTTTTCTCTCCACCAGCTCGCCTAAATAGCGATAATACTTGGGTAAACGCTTGATTACAACCATGGGGACATGGCTTTCTTTAATACGATGCATGGCGTCAGCTCCCTTGATGGTGTTCGCCGGCTCTCTGATTAGCACGGCAAAGAGCAACAGTGGCTGGTGCTTCCGTTACTACTGCCATAACCGCCAACTTCGTCGACTATATAACAATTGTTGGTTATTATAATATCATTGAATGTAAAGTTTGTAAAGCATCGGTCGGGCCAAATTTCCCTAGCTCTCTCCCAGGTAAACCTGCCGCACCCGATCATCAGTTAGCAACTCCGGTCCGGTTCCCGACAAAGCCACCCTTCCAGTCTCCAGCACATAGCCATAATTAGCCAGCTCAAGAGCAGCCTTAGCATTTTGCTCAATGAGCAAAATAGTCATGCCTTCTGCATTGAGCCGTCGTATCGTCGCAAAAATATCTTGCACCAGCACCGGCGCCAAGCCCAGCGACGGTTCGTCCATCATCAGAAGCTGCGGCCTGGACATTAAAGCCCTGCCCACGGCCAACATCTGCTGCTCGCCGCCGGATAAAGTGCCGGCCAACTGTTGTTCTCGCTCGCTTAAGCGGGGAAACAGACTATAAACCCAGCCCACATCTTTTTCAATCATTTTTAAATCAGGGCGGGCATAAGCGCCTAGCAGCAAGTTTTCGCGCACGGTAAGATCAGGAAATACCCGCCGACCTTCCGGCACTAACGTGATGCCCTTTTTGATAATATCAGCGGTTTTTTGCCCCAGAATGCTATTCCGCTTGAAATCAATTTCCCCACCATTTGGCTGAACCAACCCGCAAATGGCCTTAAGTGAAGTGCTCTTACCGGCACCATTGGCACCGATAAGAGTGACAACCTTACCTTTCGGCACCTCAAAGCTAATTCCTTTTAGGGCCTGGATTCCACCATAGCGGACATACAAATCTTTGATTTTAAGCACTGGGGCTCACCCCCAAATAAGCTTCAATTACCCTAGTGTCACGCTGAATCGCCTCTGGCGACCCTTCAGCAATGGTCTGGCCGTAATCTAGTACCGTGATCCGTTCGCAAATTCCCATTACGACCCGCATTTGGTGTTCGATTAACAATATGGTAAGCTTGAATTTTTTTCGTATCCATTGTATCAGCTTCATCAGATCAGCCGTTTCAACCGGGTTCATCCCAGCCGCCGGCTCATCCAAAAGAAGTAGCTGCGGCCGGGTGGCCAAGGCTCGGGCAATCTCCAGCCGGCGCTGTTGGCCATAAGGAAGCGAGGTTGCTACAGCATCCGCCACCGCTTCCAACTGTATTGCCTCCAACAATTCCCGCGCCCGGTTACGCATGGAAACTTCCTGGCCGCGGTAGCGACCGACACCCAATACTGCTTCCACCGGGGAAGCCCCCAAATGTAGATGCTGGGCCACCAATACATTGTCCAATACAGTAAGGGAGCCGAACAGTCTAATATTTTGGAAGGTCCGAGCAATCCCCTTTTTGGTGATTGCATCCGGGCGGCTGTCGGTAATGTCTTCCCCATTAAAGTATATTTTCCCAGATGTGGGCTTATAAACACCGGTGATCAAGTTAAAAACCGTAGTCTTTCCCGCTCCATTAGGGCCAATTAAACCCACCAATTCACCGGGCTTAAGATGTAAGTTAAACTCATTCACCGCAGTTAAACCACCGAAGCGCATAGTAACATTCCCTAAGTTGAGTCCTGCCTGCACCTTCATTGCCTGGTCACCTCCCGCTTTATCCACCATCGACCCTGGAACATACTCCACGAGAACTCCTTCTCGCCCATAATGCCTTGGCGGTAAAACAAGGTAACCGCTATTAACAACAGCGAAAACACAACCATACGCATACCAGGGATGCCAGGGAGATGAAAAGCGCCTATTGTTAGTGGCGATTCCACAAACCGCAGTATTTCCATCAACGCCGTCACAATGGTAGCGGCAATTACAGTCCCCGTTATCGATCCCATGCCGCCCAAGACCACCATCAGCAAAATCTGGAACGTAAGCGGCAATTTATACATGGCCGGATCAATACTGCCAATCAAACTGCCCTGGAGCGCCCCTCCCATTCCGGCCAGAAAGGCGCCCACGACGAAAGCCATCATCTTATGGTAAAAGACGTTAATCCCCATCGCTTCAGCAGCGACTTCATCTTCCCTAATTGCTTTCAGGGCACGGCCGTAACTAGATCCAACCAAACGAACCAATAATAACACTGTAAGACCAGCGTAGATTGTGGTCCAACCCAGATTTGTATGGCCGGGAATATTTTTTAGCCCCAAAGCCCCGTTGGTCAGACTTCTCATGTTTACAATTACTACCCGAATGATTTCGGCAAAGCCCAACGTTGCGATGGCTAGATAATCACCTTTAAGCCGTAACAC
>DATERQ010000014.1:0-8088 GCA_035271345.1 bacterium
GAAGGGACAAAGTGGTGCAGGGCGGCAGATGAGTCCGTAGTAGCGATAAATCCATGGCCGATGAAGACTGGTAACAGACCGGAGGAGAAAACCAAGGAGACATTGCACCAGGTTGCAATGAAACATGGAGAGCCAAAAGCCTCCATGCTTGCGAAGGGACGAAGATAAATTAAAGCGTGCAACCAAAGGATCAAACCAACAGGGAAAGAGAAGACAACCAAGGCAGAAAAGCCAAGGGGAACGTTGGGCAAAGGGGTGACGAACCTGACTAGCCCACCGCCCGCTCATGCGGAGTATGGTGGCCAACCTGCGGCAAGATTGCCCTAGGGCTAGAGACACCGTAGGCCCATCAGAAGAAACCGCAGCCCAATCGGGGAGAACCAAGGAAGCACAGCTAAATTTATCAGGAGCCGTATACGAGGCCCGTACGTACGGTTCTGTGAGAGGGATAACCCCATAACAAATTACTATGGGGTTACCCTACTCGATGTTTAAGCCGATATTGTAGCTGTTACTTCCTTCAAAAGCCGGGGATTGTTATGCAGGGTATTATGATAACAAAGACGAAGTAAGCTGGAAGGATTTCCCACACTTTCTATCCTTGTCTCCCCCCAAAATAGCCCCTTCATTTACAAAGAAAAAAACGGCTGATATTACCTTAAAGGGTTTCTGGCCACTTTTTATGTTCAAGCGTTGCGGGTATGTGAGTGATGAGAAAATATCAAAGGTCAGTATATTTTTCTAGAAATTGTGCGGCATTAATACATTTTGGACGTTTTATTTTTAGACTTAAAAAATCATTATCCCCGGTTAAAATAAGATCAACATCTGCCTCAAATGCAGCATTGAGAATGGGATGATCAGTAGCATCTCGTATAAGCTGTTTGCCACCTTCAATTGCTGGAATTAACTCATAGGATAATTCTGCAAGAAAGTCTTCCGCTGTTGCTATATATTTCGGGGCCTTACGTTGCAATATCCTTTTAAGCTCAATGATATTACGCTCGCACAATACTATGGAGTGGCTGCTAATAGCCAAAAGCACAGCTTGAGCCGGTTTGGAATCAGGAAACAAGAGCGCTGAAAATAAAACATTGGTGTCTATTAAAATTCTCACCTTATTGTCTGTTACCGTACCGTACTTCATCTACCAGGGTTTGAACATCATTTTCATCGTATATTCCCATTGCCTCAGCGGCACCGTTAAAAGCGGCCTGGGCTTTGAAAAGCGCTTTGGAGGAAGCGTTGCTAATAACAACCTCACCATTTGGTTTTCGAAGGAAAAGAATTTTATCCCCTGGTTCTATTTTTAGGAGCCGGCGAATTTCTACCGGAACGGTAATTTGACCATTGGAAGAAACTCTAGCTAAATTCATGTTGCCACCCCTTCGTTTTTTAAATCTCAAGGATTCTTTAGTATGCTCATTGTATATGGATTTTCCAAGAAAGTAAAGACCCTGCTCTATTCGGTTGATGATGGGGTGTGCAACTTAAGGAGACAGTCTGGAATGCAGTACGTTACACAAGATACAGTGATATCTGGGAGGAAAATAAGCTGGAAAGTTTCTTCGCGCTGCGCGCTCGGAATGACGGAATTTAGATTGGTTATAAATAATGTAAAATTACTCGGCCCTTCGCGAATAATATGTTATTATGATAGCAAAAAGGAGTGAAGCCATGGAAGCGGCTATCAACCAATTGGAAAAAATATCGGCAGATAGAAGGATGCTGGAGCTGTATCGAGCCCGGGAAAAAGCTCGCCTGGATGAAATATCGAAACTAAAATATGCCGAGAAAAAAGGATTGGAGAAAGGGTTAGAAAAAGGGTTAGAAGAAGGGTTGGAAAAAGGACGGCAAGAAGGTTTAGAGCAAGGATGGCAAAAAGGTGTTACTAAGATAGCAAAAAACCTTCTAAAACAAGGCTTTGCTGCTGATCGAGTAGCCGCTATTACTGAACTTGGGCTGGAGGAAGTAAAAAAGCTGCAAGAGGAATTGTAAGTAGCACGATCAAAGAAGCGCTAAGCGAGGGGGCTACTAGTCCCCCTCGTTTTTGTTTAAGCCGATATTGTAGCTGTTACTTCCTTCAAAAGCCGGGGATTGTTATGCAGGGTATTATGATAACAAAGACGAAGTAAGCTGGAAAGATTCTTCGCGCTGCGCGCTCAGAATGACGTATTAGGGGCTTTGTTTAGGCAGCTCAGGGCGACAGGCTCTTCGTACAGTAGGGCGGCTATCTGTTTCACATAAGCCCCTCTCCCCTGGTTTCATTTATTGCTAGCGTAGTACTCCTATCACTCAAGGTATTATGGCTGAGTGAAAGCAAGTCAGAAAGATTCTTCGCGCTCCGCGCTCAGAATGACAGAGTTTAAAAGCCCATATCTAATGGCAGGGAAAGTAAGTCGGAAAGTTTCTTCGCGCTTTGCGCTCGGAATGACGTATTAAGGGCTTTGTTTACGCAACTTAAGGAGGATAGCCTCTGCGTGCAATATTCGCACGCCGCGCAATTTATCCCTTGCTTAAAAGCGATAAAGTAAGGCTCTGTTAAAGATGATATTAAAGCCTCTATAGTTTCTTTGCTTGAAGTAACCATTTTATAGGCAGCTAAACCATCCCGCTGGGCAATCCCAGCGATTATTGCTACTTCTATAATATTTGAATCCACCACTTTCCATATAATACGCATCTTTTTCCTGTCGGCGTAAATACTTCTATACCCTGCTAAAGGATGGTTGGGTTTACTTTCCAAGCGTTTTCCGAATTTATTTGGGCCTTTTGCTATCTTCTGCAAGGCTTTTACTACCTTTATCTGTTGGCTTTTGTCTAGGCTAAAAAAATCGTCGACTGCCGCCGGAAATAACTTAACGTTATCCGGAAGAAGCTCATTCAGCATCGATTTCGACATCCGGAGCTTCCTCCAAATCCTCTAACGTGATATCCGTCTGTGAAACAAGATTTTTTAACGACAGCAAGGGTTCTTCGCTCATTTCCCGTTCAATTAACCTATATGCCAACTCCAACTTTAGCTGTAGTTCTGCTGATTGATCTAGCCGTTGCCACAACTTTTCAAATTTCTCATGGCTTAGAATTGTCGCTTTGGGCTCTGACCCGGAATACATCATCAGAAAAGGTAACTGTTCAAGTTTTGGCTCTACCACTTTCCTCCACTTTCTTTGGACTTGGCTAATATTTACTATTTGGTCGCTGGAAAATAGCGGTTTTTTCACGGTTAGATTCACCCCCAAAACTATCCCTCTCCCTTCTAGTATGATATTTTTACGTAGCCTTATACGTACAATGCACATATTTATAATACATTATTCTTCAGTAGACTGCAATACTATTTTAGTGCGAGTTATTGTGCTGACTAAGGATACAACTCAAGGGGACAGTCTTTTCGTGCAGTACGATATCTAAAGGGTAGTAAGCTGGAAAGATTCTTCGCGCTTCGCGCTCAGAATGACGGAAATTAAAAGGTATTATGCCCATATCTAATGCCAGGGAAAGTAAGCTGGAAGGACTTTCCCACGCTTTGTGTCCTTGTCTCCCCCAAAGATAGCCCCCTTTATTTATAAAGAAAAAAACGGCCGGTATTACCTTGAAAGGTTCTGGCCGCTTTTTATGTTCAAGCATTGTGGGTATGAGTTAACACAGGGGGACGGTCCTACTGTGTCATTCATAGTACTCCTGTTGCTCTAGATATTACGATATCTGAGGGGTAATGGGTCGGAAAGATTCTTCGCGCTCCGCGCTCAGAATGACACATCAGGAGCTTTGTTTAGGCAGCTCAGGGCGACAGGCTCTTCGTACAGTAGGGCGGCTATCTGTTTCACATAAGCCCCTCTCCCCTGGTTTCATTTATTACTAGCGTAGTACTCCTGTTACCCAAGATATTATGATATCTGAGGGGTAATGGGTCGGAAAGATTCTTCGCGCTCCGCGCTCAGAATGACGAAAATTACGCAACTCAGAGGGACAGTTTTTTTTGTGCAGTAAAGGAGTAAAGGGCAGCCAGAGCGGCTATCTGTCTGGCGTAAGCCCTTCCCTAGTTTCATTTATTGCTAGCGTAGTACTCCTGTTGCTCTAGATATTATGATATCTGAGGGGTAGTGGGTCGGAAAGATTCTTCGCGCTCCGCGCTCAGAATGACACATTAGGAGCTTTGTTTACGCAGCTCAGGGCGTCAGGCTCTTCGTACAGTAGGTCGGAAAGATTCTTCGCGCTCCGTGCTCAGAATGACGGAAATTACGCAACTCTGGGGGGACAGTTTTTTTCGAAATCGAAAAGATTCTTCGCGCTTTGCGCTCAGAATGACGCAGGGCACGGGGGACGGTCCTTTTGTGCTGTAAGAACCGTCCCCAGCTGTCTTCGCAAAGCTAATGCCATGACGACGGCAGGAGATTATGTTTGGATAGAGAATTTAAGTAGGATAAGGCTGATTGCCTAGTTAGTTTGCAGAAGGGAGGTCAAGAAGATGCCAATTGTGCAAATCGAGCTGTTATCCGGCCGCTCTCTCGATCAAAAACGGGCCTTGGCAGAAAAGGTTACTGGTGCTATCTGCGATAGCCTCGATGTAAAACCGGAAGCGGTGTCGATAATTTTAAGAGAGATGGATCATGAGGCTTTTGCCAAGGCTGGTAAGCTATGGGCTGATAAGTAATCTGGGGACACCGGTGAGGGACATTGTACTTTAAATGGCTGGTATAGAAGCGGGGACATGAGGGCGGGTATTTTAGTGGATAATTTGGGTGCCGGTTCCGCCGTGCAGTCCAGCCACGGCTTTTAACAAGGAGGTGATAACAACCCTTTTCCGTTTGGTTTTGTCGGCACGGAGGAAATTGATGGCAGCCTTTATTTTGGGCCCCATGCTGCCACGGGCAAAATGGCCTTGGCTGGCATAGGCTTCTAATTGGTTAAGGCTGATTTGGCCAAGTTGTTGTTCCTCTGGTTTTTTATAGTTAAGATATACGTAGGGTACATCGGTCAAGATCATTAAAATATCGGCATTTACAATTTGGGCCAGCTTTTCGCTGGCTAAATCTTTGTCAATAACAGCCTCAATGCCGTAATAGTTGCCATCGTTACTTTTTACCACCGGGATTCCCCCGCCGCCGCTGACGATAAGGAGGATGGAGTCATCGCTAAAAAGGTGTTTGATGATGTTCTTCTCAACAATATCCACCGGTTTGGGGGACGGAACAAGTTTACGCCATCCCCGGCCGGAATCTTCAATCCAGGTTTCTTGTTTTGTTTTCATATAATCTCTGGCTTCTTTTTCACTATGGAAGCTGCCCACTGGTTTGCTGGGGTGGCGGAAAGCTGGATCGGTTTTGTTCACTACTGTTTGGGTAATTAAAGTTACCACCTTTTTTTGAATCTGGTGGCGCTGAAGCTCATTGTGCAACTGTTGCTGGAGAAAATAACCGATTAGGCCTTGGCTCATGGCGCCACAGACATCTAAAGGCATGGCTGGCGTGGTCTGGGCCGCAATTTCATTTTGTGCCAGAATATTTCCCACCTGGGGGCCATTGCCATGGGTGATTACAATTTGATGGTTGGCTATGATAGTGGCCAGTTGGGGGCAGGCTTGTCGGATATTGGTTAACTGTTCTTGGGCTGAACCAGTTTCTGTTGGTTGAAGAAATGCGTTGCCCCCCAGAGCAATGACGATTTTCATAACAGCACCTCGTGGTCATTATTTCTCTTTAATTTAGCACAACAGAGCGGGAATTGCTATTGTTTTTGAGGCAGCAATTTTACCAACTGCTTTACTTTTTTCAATCCGATGCTGTATAGTTAAGTATGTCAAGTTAGCAGTGTTCGTTGGTTTTAGGTTTATAGATGGTAAAACTGTATTTTTATTGATGAACAAAAGGTGTTGATGAGGGTGCAAGCTTTATGGCAAAAGGCTCGGGAGGCAATATCGTCTGTTCTGCCCATTACAATAATAGTTTTGATTTTGAATTTCACCGTTGCCCCCATCGGTAGGGATCTTTTATACCGCTTTTTAGTGGGGGCTTTTCTTATAACCGCCGGCTTGGGAATATTTTTGTTCGGAACCGATCTGGCAATCCAACCCATTGGTATGCATATGGGTTCTTCCATTACCAAACGTAAAAGCCTGATGCTACTGTTGGCAGCGGGCTTGGTATTGGGGTTTTTGATCAATATGGCCGAACCGGATCTGTTGGTGTTGGCGGGGCAAGTGGCTACTGTGACAGCCGGGGCTATTACCCTGTGGGACCTTGTGTTAGTGGTTTCGCTTGGGGTTGGCATTATGATTGCCATTGGCTTAGGTCGGATTGTCTTTCGGATACCCTTGTGCCGACTGGTAACCGTGGCTTATATGATAGTATTCCTTCTTTTTGCCTTCTCCCCGGCCCCGTTTTTAGGCATCGCTTTTGATTCCGGTGGTGCTACCACTGGATCCATGACGGTGCCTTTTATTCTATCGCTTGGCCTCGGTGTGGCCTCAGTGCAGGGGGGGAAAGAATCAGAGGAAGACAGTTTTGGGCTGCTGGGAATAGCATCCATCGGGCCGATGTTGGCGGTGCTTTCCATGGGGATTTTATCCGGCGTAAAAACCTTAACGGGCAATTTACCGCCGCCTTCTACTGTCAACAATGGTATTTTATATCCTTTTATCCTTGAAATACCTCCAGTGGCTTGGCAAGTTTTTTTAGCCATTGCCCCGATTGCAGTTCTCTTTTTTATCGCCCAAAGGCTGCTGATTAAACTGCCCCGTAAACCTTTAGATAGAATTATGAAGGGATTGGTATATTCCTTTGTCGGGTTAGTGTTATTTTTGGTGGGGGTAAATGCCGGATTTATGGAAGCCGGAAATGCCATCGGCCATGCAGTAGCCATGTATGGCAACAACTGGGTTATTTTATTCACCGGATTTGTTATCGGCTTCATGGTTATCTACGCGGAGCCGGCGGTACATGTACTAAATAATCAGGTGCAGGCTGTTACAAGCGGGCGCATCCAAAAAAGGATTATCTTATATGCCCTATCTTTAGGAGTTGCCATGGCAGTCTTACTGGCCATGGCAAAGATATTGATACCCGCTTTGAAGCTGTGGCACCTGTTGGTCCCCGGCTATGCAGTGGCTATAATTTTATCCCATTTCGCTCCCACTGTATTTGTCGGCATTGCCTTTGACTCCGGTGGGGTGGCATCGGGACCGATGACGGCTACTTTTGTGTTGGCCTATGCCCAAGGGATAGCAGATGGAGTCCCAGGGGCCGATGTGTTGCTGGATGCATTCGGCGTGATCGGTATGGTGGCTTTGACCCCATTGATTGCGATCCAGGTGTTGGGTCTCTTATATGAGCGTAAAGCGAGGGCTGATGCAAATGAGCATTGATGGACGCACAGGTGGCTATACGTTGAATATTGTGGTGGTTCAAGCGGAAATGGGAACCAAGGTACTGACAGAAGCCAAATCAGTAGGTGTAGCGGGTGGAACGATCTTCCTTGGCAAAGGCACCATCAGAAGCCGCCTATTAAGATTGTTGGGGTTAGACGAAGCGCCAAAAGAAATTGTATTGATGGTGGCCCCCGGTAACTTGGATGTTGATTTGCACCGGCGGTTGGTAAATAAGTTTGGAATGGACAGACCTAATCATGGTGTAATCGTTTCGCTGCCTGTCAGGGCGGTGGCTGGTGGAAGCCAGCTAGGCAAGGCGGCAGCAAAACTGCCACTGGAGGGTAGCAAGATGCAGTACCAAGTGATCTTTACCATCGTGGAACGCGGGTTGGCGGAAGACGTGGTGGATGTAGCCGAAAAAGCTGGTTCTACTGGAGCCACCATTATCAATGCCCGGGGTTCTGGTATTCATGAAAAAAGCACGTTCTTTGGCATGAGTATTGAACCGGAAAAAGAAATTGTTATGATTATTATTGATAAGGTGCGGGCAGCGGATGTGGCTGAAGCTATTAAGGGGAAAATGGAGATTGAAAAGCCGGGCAAAGGAATTCTGTTTGTGCTGGAGGCGTCGTTGGCATCGGGGCTGTATGAAGCGGGGATTTAAAATGTGCGCCTAAGTTCTACTTCACCCCAGGCGGCAATATTATCTTGGGCCATGA
>DATERQ010000015.1:0-4334 GCA_035271345.1 bacterium
GAACTATGGATGGGCAATGACGGTGGTTTGCTAATAATGCCGGGCTCCATCCCTTTAGATGTACCAGTGGTACGTGATGAATTGACCCGGCATTTGAGTGAGGGCTGGAATGCGGTGGTGGATCGGGAAGTGGATGGAAAAAAATCTATCCCTTATCAAACCGATCAGAGCAATCCCCGTTATGGCAATAAATTAGCGGCGCGGCGAGTGGCACGAACTGTGATGCTGGGCAGTGCGCCCACAGTACGGGCCCAACATGTACGCGGGATCGAATCGATGCGGATTCGCCTGGGTGTAGTGCAACCAGGGGAGAATATCGCTGATTTTAACGATGCCTTGAATACGCTGCAAAGCTCCTTGGCTTATTTATATTCCAACCCGTCCGGAAATCGATTTTGGTACGATACCCGTCCCACCTTGCGGAAGACGGTGGCTGACAGAGCTACCCAGATTCCGGCCTCGGAAGTGGAATACGAACTTGAATCTCGCTTGCAGGCCTTGCGCAAGGAAAAGCCCTTTGCCGGTCTCCATACTTGCCCCGGATCATCTCTAGATGTGCCTGATGAACAGGCAGTGCGGCTAGTGATTTTGCGGCCTACAGATGAATATAAAGCCTCCAATCCCCTTAATAGAGCCTTGACGGCGGCAAGGGATATTTTGGATAACCGTGGTCAGACGCCGCGCATTTATCGCAATATGTTGGCCTTTATCGCCCCTGACCAAGACTTGATGAGCCAGCTAAAACAAACGGTCCAACATTATTTGGCCTGGAAATCAATCCAGGACGATAGCGAGGCTTTAAATTTGGATGCGGCTCAAAACAGGGAGACAGACCAAAACCTAAGAAGCCAAAACCAGTCGGTGGAAGCGCAAATAAAAAGCACTTACTGTTGGCTATTGATACCATATATCGACCGCAATGAAGATCTAAAAACCATCGTCTGGGATACCATCCGGCTCAACGGCGGCGAGGGGAGTATTGTCGACAAAGCGGCCCGAAAAATGATTCAAAATGAAGCCCTTATTACAAGCTGGGCTCCGGCTTTACTGGTGATGGAGCTGGACCGCTTATTGTGGCAAGATGCCGAACATATTGCTGTCAAACAACTGTGGGAATATCTTTCCACCTACTGTTATTTACCCCGGTTAGCCAATGAGGAAGTGCTCCTGGAAACGATCCGTACTGGCGTCAATTCCTCGGAATATTTTGCCTTGGCCGCTGGTTTTGATGGTGACCGCTATTTAGGGCTGAAATTCCAGCAGCCGCTAGAGAAAGTGGAGCGATCGGACCAACTGGTGAAAATTGGGCCGGCTACGAAGCAGTTGGCCCAAGAAGCAGCGTGGGAGCAGGAAAAGGCGGATCCCCCCGTTAGCTATGATTATCCATCGGGCCGTGCAAGTAAAGACCAAGTGCCAACGGGGCGCGAGCGTCCCGATACCGAAGGGCAGTTTCCAGAAGCACCACGTCCAGAGCCGCCAATTCCTAAGAACACTCACTTTTATCTCTCAGCCGAGCTTGATCTGACTCGGATTGGGCGCGATGTCCAGCAGTTTGTGGAAGAAGTTATTAACCATTTAGCTATGACGGACGGGGCCAAGGTTGGAGTGTCGCTCCATGTGGAGGCAGAGGCCCCTTCGGGCCTATCGCAACAGGTGGTGCGAACTGTGTCGGAAAACTGCCGTACTTTAGGAGTGAAGACATTTGGGTTTGATGATTAAAAGAAGGAGGATGGCCGAGATGAAAAACATTATGTCCACGGTGGCGGATTTGATGGCTTTGTCAGCGCGGACGGCCCCGAAGGCGACGGGGAAGGATTTTGTCAGTATTAAAAAGGTGACTGGGGAGGATTTAGAGCGGCTGGCTGAGGCCATGGTTCAGTATGGGGAGGAAATTGGGGCCCGAAATTGGGATCGGGATGCAGACGGCATCCGCCGCTCAGAGGCGGTGCTCTTGGTTGCCTTGGATCAACCGCAAGCGGCAGGCCTAAATTGCGGCGCCTGTGGTTACGATAGTTGTGACCAGTTACCGAAGTTAACGGAAGGGTCGGAATTTGCTGGGCCGATTTGTGCTTGGCGGTTGCTAGATCTTGGCATTGCCTTGGGTTCGGCTGCCAAGACAGCCAGCATCCTGAATGCTGATAGCCGCATTATGTACCGGGTTGGTGTTTCGGCTCGGAAACTGGGATTGATCCAGGGCCAGATTGTAGTGGGGATTCCCATTTCCGCCACGGGGAAAAACATTTATTTTGACCGCTAGGATCGGGTCCAGATTCCGGGATGAGAAGGGAAAAGTATTATATGTAATGGGTCAGGGCTGCGGCATTTGTCCGGGCCCTTTTTGTTTGTAACCAGCACCCGAAGGCTGCCTCGAAGTTGTTCCGTCTTCCCGGCCGGAGCCGACCTTCGCCAACTAAGTGAAAAAATGCTTCAGCTGCGTTCAGGATAAAAAAATAATAGACCTAGCGAAAATATGGGCAATGTCCCCTAATTTTGGAGTTAATTTTTATTTATTAGCAGGGTTTAGGGGAAAAGAAGTCGAATAATTACTATTTAGGGGAATAAGGGTGTTTGGCAGCGGATGGGGTTGCGAAATTTCCTCTAAGCGGGGTTGAAGTGGGCAAAGGCTAAAGTGGGGCCAGGGCCGGCTTGTTGGTCATTGGTGGGAAAAGGGGTACAGCAGGAAAGGAGTGCAGTTTCCGTGCGTCATGTGGGATTGGATATTGGCTACGGTTTTGTAAAAGTAACTGATATGGAGTATGGGTATGCCTTTCCCAGTGTGATTGGGATTGGTCAAAACAGGAGCACTTACAGAATACCGACGGAATTGGAACGAATCAACGACTTAAAGGTGATACTGGACGATCAATTCTATTTTGTGGGTAAGGCTGCCTTACGGCACTCGCGCTTTGCCGCCCGCGATTTGTCCGCCCTACGCCACCAAAATCAGTATCTAAAGGTGTTGTTTTTGGCTGGTTTGAGCTTTTATTGCCAAGGCGAAAAGAACGAGTTTAGGGTGGTTACCGGTTTACCGACGGGTAGTTTGCATTGGGCTGCAGACCTGACGGCACAACTAATTCAGGAATTTTCATTTTCTATTTGCCGCCACCGTCTCTGCCAAGACACCATAATAAATATCCGCGATTTGGAAGTGGTGCCGCAACCCATGGGAACCTATTGGGCTCAAATATTGAATGTGCAAGGGCAAGAAAAACAGTCAGTTGATAGGCGGGTGGGGATTATCGATATCGGTTTTCGGACTACCGATTTAGCCGCCATAGAGGAGGGGGAATTTATCCCTCAGAACAGCTTTACCATTCCGGTGGGGATGGCAGATAGCTATAGCGAAATCGCGCAGGAAATTGGGGCCAAGTACGGGTTGAATCGGGAAAGCTATGCTCTGGACGAAAACGTGATTCAGGGGACAATCACTGTGGCTGGGAAACCGGTGGACATTACTCATCTCCGAGACCGGGCATTTACCCATTTGGCCAATAAACTACTTCTAGAGCTGAATTCTAATTGGCAGGTGGCGGATTTTGATCGCCTCTTCTTCAGTGGCGGCGGCAGCCTGGCTTTAGGGGAACCTTATTTACTGCCGCATTTTCCCCAGGCCGAGCTGGTATCGAACCCCAGCACGGCCAACAGCCGCGGTTATTTATCGTGGGCGAACCGACTGTGGGGTAACTTTAGTTAGGGAAACTGACAACCTGCAATGGTAAAGAAGGGGGTGGCGGCGAAAACGTGTTTGGATTTCTGGTGCGGAAACCAAAACTGAAAAAACAAAAAACCGAGAAGGCCGAAATGCTAATTGTGGTTTATGGAAACACCGAAGGCTCCATCACCGGGGCCAACAAAGTGATTGTAGTTTCCACCGGTTGCTGCAAAAGCAATATTAAAGCTGACCACCTGGATGTGGCCGGAGAGGTATATGGGAATGTAGATGTCCGGGAGCTGGTTATTCGGGGCACCGGTCGCATCCATGGTCAAGTGAAATATAAGGAACTGGCCTTGCTGGAAGATGCGGTCTTTCAGCCTGACCTTAACGGGAAAAGAAAACCAGCGCCGGCGGTAAAGGCTCTGGAACCAGCAAAGGCGAAAGAAGGACCACCATCCAAACCTTGGCAATGCAAAGAAGCTGTGGGCCGGAAAAAGGCAGAGGCCGGTGCGCTGGAGCAGACACAAAAAGGCCAACAAGAACCTTCTTTTACTACCAGCTTTTGACTGGAAAGGAAAACTGGCATTAAAAAACACCTGCCCGCAGGCGAGGGGGCCGTTGGCAGGTGTTTGTTTATTATCGTCATCGCCCTTGCTAACTATCCTGATTCGGATAACAT
>DATERQ010000016.1:0-2891 GCA_035271345.1 bacterium
GCCCTTAACAATGACTCTAAAGAATATAACTACGGCGACGAAGTCAGCTTTAAAATCAGGGCACCGTATCAAGGCGATTACCGCCAAGCTACTGATTTTATCAACCTTTCTCCGGTGGACGTAGTCTGCCTGCAGCACGAATTTGGGATCTTTGGCGGCGAAGACGGCAACAACATTTTTCCCCTGCTGGGTGCTTTGAAAAAACCTGTAGTCACAACCCTGCACACCGTCCTTGAGAAACCCACTGCCGGCCAGCTAAAAACCTTGAGGTGGATCTGCAATCGGTCTACCCTGGTGGTGGTGCTGGCCGAAAAAGCGGTAACACTGCTGCAGGATGTTTACCAAGTACCGAAAGAAAAGATCGTAAAGATACATCACGGAACCCCGGACTTACCTTTCCTGGACACTTCTTATTATAAAGAACAGTTCCAGGCCGAAGGGAAAAAGGTGCTATTAACCTTTGGCCTCCTTAGTCCCAACAAAGGAATTGAACATGTTATTGCTGCCCTGCCGGAGGTCGTGGAGGAATTTCCCGACACATTATATTTTGTCCTCGGAGCGACTCACCCCGAGGTCAAGCGGCAACATGGTGAAGAATACCGCCATTCATTGGAAAAAATGGTAAGAGATAAGGGTCTGCTGGACAATGTAGTATTCTATAATCAATACGTCACTATGGAACGCCTGCTGCAATTTATAATGGCCGCCGATATTTATATTAACCCTTACGTTAACAAAGAACAGATTAGCTCCGGCACCCTGGCTTATGCTCTGGCCTGTGGCAAGGCCATTGTTTCAACGCCCTACTGGTACGCTGAGGAACTGCTTGCGGACGAACGCGGCTTTCTGGTACCCTTCCGTAACAATAAGGCTATTGGCGGGGCTTTGATTAAACTGCTAAATAACGAAACCCTGCGGGATCGAATGCGGAAATCCTCGTATGAGTATGGACGTCAGATGATCTGGAGTAAGGTAGCCAAGGCGTATACCCGGACATTTGAACAGGCACTCCTTAATTACAGGAGTAGCAAATCTCGCCTTATCCGCAAGGAAAACGTTGGCGAAGGTGCCATTATGCCCGATGTTAAATTGACTCACCTGCGCATCCTAACTGACGATACCGGGCTATTCCAGCATGCTGCTTTTTCAATTCCTGACCGCTTCCACGGCTACTGTATCGATGACAATGCCCGGGCTTTAATTGTAACAATAATGAACTGGTGCCTCTTTAAGGACGAAAGTATCATCCCCCTGACACATGTGTACTTAGGTTTCCTTAATTACGCTTTTGACAGCCAAAGTCAGCGGGTACGCAACTTTATGTCCTACAACCGCCAATGGATGGAAGAAGTAGGTTCTGAGGATAGCCACGGGCGTACCATCTGGGCTCTAGGCTATACCATAGCCTACCCTCCCAGCGATGCAATCTTGGGCCTGGCCAGCCGCCTTTTCAAACAAGCAGTTGGGGTAACCCCTTCCTTTACCTCCCCCCGGGCCTGGGCTCACACTATAATGGGTTCCTTGTATTACCTTAAACGCTTTAGAGGAGATACTGAAGCGCAGAGCGTGATCGAAAAGCTAAGTCAAAAACTATTGGGGCTTTTCCAGGCCACGGCCCGAGAAGAATGGTTCTGGTGTGAGGAAGTTGTCGCCTATGACAACGCCCGCTTGCCCCAGGCCCTGATAGCTGCCGGAGATTACCTGGCTGATGAAAAAATGCTGGATACCGGCTTAAAGGCCTTAAACTGGCTAATTACAATCCAAACCGACCCTGTAAAGAAACACCTTTCCCTTGTGGGTAATAATGGGTGGTACCGATACGGTGGGGAAAAAGCGCGCTTTGATCAACAACCTTTAGAAGTAGCTGCGCTGATCGATGCTTGTTACCAAGCCTACCTTGCTACCCAAGAGACACACTGGCACAAATATATGGATTGGGCTTTCAATTGGTTTTTTGGCAATAACGACATCGGTCAGGTTGTCTACAATTTCACCACCGGCGGCTGCTACGACGGTCTCCAGCCTGGAGGGGTCAACCAGAACCAGGGTGGAGAATCTATAGTCTCATTTTTGCTGGCCCTGCACCAGATGCAGCAGCCTGCCAGTTATATCGCTGTTGAAGATGTTGAAAAAAGCACCGGTCAAGGGTTGTCAACTGCCCCTGATCCAAAGGAGCATCTAGCCGGCCGGGCATAAGAATAGCTTATAGGTTGCTGTTTTTGCCCCGGGGCAGGTAACACGTCGCCTGCCGGCAGCAAAAAGAAAATAACCACTATTATAGCGAAAAAGGAGTGATTAGCTTTTATGTATGCAGTTATATTAGCCGGGGGCAGCGGCACCCGGCTCTGGCCCTTAAGCCGAACACAATTCCCCAAACAATTCATTGATTTTACTGATAACGGCCGTAGTCTTTTCCAGGAAACAATAGCCCGTGTTAAGAGCATTATTCCTGAAAACCGGATTATCATTGTTGCCAACAGCGAACAGGAAAACAATATCAAACACCAGTTGGACCAAATGGGACTCAAAGAAGTCGTTTTATTAAAAGAGACCCGGGCCTGCAATACGGCTCCCGCCATTGGCCTGGCCGCCTGGTATTTGGCAGGTATAGCCGCTAAAGACAAAGATGCTATTATGGCAGTACTGCCCTCCGATCATGTTATTGCACCCGGGGAGGATTTTGCCAAACTCATTAACCGGGGCTGCCAGGCAGCCGCTGCTTATGGCCTTGTTACCTTTGGCATCAAGCCTGATTATCCCGAAACGGGCTATGGCTACATTCTTAGCGGCCAACAGCTAGATGGGCAGGCATTCAAAGTAGAAAAATTCATGGAAAAACCGGAACTGGCACTGGCGGAAAAATATATCAGGGATAAACGTTACCTCTGGAA
>DATERQ010000017.1:0-2813 GCA_035271345.1 bacterium
TCCCTTGCCAACTCTATCCCTGTCGAACCTAAATCGCCCCCAAGGAATGTTCCTTGAACGCTCGTTCCATTTCCCGCTTTGCATCGCGCTCGGCCATATCAGCCCGTTTATCGTACTGCCTTTTCCCTCGGGCCAACGCTAACTCCACTTTGGCCCAACCCCGTTCATTAAAATACAGCTTAAGAGGCACTAAAGTCAAACCCTTTTCTTGGCTAGTGGTGACCAAGCGCCTGATCTCACTTTTTTGGAGAAGCAATTTGCGTGGTCGTCGGGGGTCATGGTTGACATATCCACCTTGTTGGTAAGGACTGATATGCATGTTATAAAGAATCAGTTCTCCATTCTTAGCTTGGGCGTAGCTATCCCTTAAACTTGCCCGACCAGCACGCAATGACTTTACTTCTGTTCCCACCAGCACCAGCCCGGCTTCGTACGTTTCCAGTATAAGGTAGTCATGGCGGGCTTTCCGGTTCGAACATACAATTTTATAATTATCTTTTCTTTTAGCCATTTTGCTCTCCCAACTAGGCAACGGGTAGCTCCGCGCTGGCATTATTGTATCATAATATAGCGAACGGCACAAGGGTAGCTAGTGCTGGTCAACCGAACATGGGGGCGAACACCAACGCCACTATTGTCATCAGCTTGATCAGAATATTAATTGATGGCCCTGATGTATCCTTAAAGGGATCGCCTACGGTGTCACCCACCACTGCAGCCGCATGGGCTGCCGTCCCTTTACCGCCAAAGTGGCCGCTTTCGATATACTTCTTGGCATTATCCCAGGCTCCACCTGCATTGGCCATTTGAATTGCCATTAACACGCCACTCACCAAAGCCCCGGCTAATAAGCCGCCTAAGGCTTCCTTGCCAAGAATGAACCCTACTGCCAATGGGGCCACCACTGCCATTAAACCCGGGACCATCATTTCGCGCAAAGCGGCGGCTGTGCTAATGTCTACACAGCGTGCATAGTCAGGCCGGGCTTCCCCCTCCATAATACCCGGTATTTCCCGGAATTGGCGCCGCACCTCTTCAATCATACGGAAGGCAGCCCGCCCCACTGCCTCCATGGTCATGGAAGAAAATAGATAGGGGAGTACACCCCCAATAAAGAGCCCCACTGTGACCCGAGCGTCCAAAATGCTAAGCCCGCTCCCTTCAAGACCAACCGCCGTGGCATAAGCAGCAAACAAACCTAACGCCGTCAATGCAGCAGAACCAATGGCAAATCCTTTTCCAATAGCAGCCGTAGTATTGCCCACCGCATCCAGGGTGTCGGTAATCTCGCGCACCTTTGGATCCAATTCTGCCATTTCAGCAATGCCGCCGGCATTGTCAGCTATGGGTCCATAGGCATCTACTGATACCGTCATCCCAGTGGTGGACAGCATACCTACACCTGCCAGCGCAATACCATATAAACCGGCAAAATAATTTGCTACATAAATAGCAGCAGCAATCATCATAATGGGCCAGCCTGTACTGGCCATGCCCACCGCTAGGCCTGAGATAATAGTGGTTGCCGGCCCGGTTTGTGAAGCTTCAGCAATACCCTGGGTTGGTTTATAATCAGCCGAAGTGTAATACTCTGACACCAAGCCAATACCAGTGCCAGCCGCTAACCCTGCAATGACCGCCAAGAAGGGGCCAGTTTCCCCCACTATTTGTTGGGTCAAAAAATAAGCCGCAACAGCAACGATAATGGTGCTGCCAAAAGTGCCGTTACGGAGAGCCCCCTGCACGTTAGACCCTTCGCCACCACGGACAAAAAAGGTGGCAATTACACTAGCAACAATGCCGGCCGCAGCCAACAACAACGGCAAAAGCACCCCATTTAAACCATAAATGGCGATACCAATGGACATGGCAGCAATGATAGATCCTACATATGACTCGAATAAATCTGCACCCATACCAGCCACGTCGCCTACATTATCGCCAACGTTATCGGCAATTACAGCGGGGTTACGGGGATCATCTTCAGGAATGCCAGCTTCAACCTTACCCACCAAGTCTGCGCCCACATCAGCAGCTTTGGTGTAGATGCCGCCACCGGCCCGGGCAAAAAGTGCTATTGAACTGGCCCCAAGGCCAAACCCGTTGACAACACTTGGGTCTTTATAAATTAAGTAAAAAGTGCCCAAACCCAGCAGCCCTAAGCCCACTACTGACATGCCCATGACGGCACCGCCGGCAAAAGCAATATCTAGGGCGGGCCCTTGGCCCCGATGAGCCGCATTGGCCGTACGAACGTTAGCGCGAGTAGCGACATTCATGCCAATAAAGCCTGCACCCATGGAAGATAGAGCACCAAAGATAAAGCAGATCGCTGTATTTAAATTAATGATAAAAGACAAAACAGCAAAAAGAATAATAATAAAAACAACCAAGACTCGGTATTCCCGCATAAGAAACGCCATGGCTCCTTCATAAATAGCCTCAGCTATTTCTTGCATCTTCTTAGTCCCCGGATCGGCTTTGTTCACCCGGCCAGCAAAAGAAAAAGCAAAGACCAGCGCCAACACGCCAGCCACCGGAGCCAAAAGTGTAACAGGTTCCATTCTGTCGGTTCGCCTCCTCGCAATTGATACCTACAAACCAAAAGCACCTACCCCAGTGGTAAGTGCCCACCACAGTTAAAAGATCGCCAGCAGCAGCGCCAGCACCATAAAAGCGGCTGCCATGTACTTGGTCCAAACAGCCAGCTTTTCGTTGAGTCCTTTTTTCTTGCTGGCAAATGTTTCAGCACCACCGCCAATGGAAAGCCCAGCACTTTTGCCTGATTGAAAAAGAACCAGAACCACCAGGCC
>DATERQ010000018.1:0-23936 GCA_035271345.1 bacterium
ATTCTATTATGCCGGATCAGGGCGATGTAGACGGCGGTACTTTGGTTACTATTCGCGGCTATGATTTTGGAAATGTGAAGCAAATCAAGATGGAGGAGCCGGTCCCGGAAATTAACTGGCCCACGGTCTATTTCGGCAGTGAAAAGGCTGACATAGATGAGTTAAGTGACGAGCGTACCATACTGCGGGTAAGAACTCCGGCCCATGAGCCGGGCACGGTGGATGTGCGGATTGTAAATCCGGACAGTGCCGAAGTTACGATCAAAAATGCCTTTACTTACCGTTATACTACCACTGATCCCAAAATAACAGGGATAGATCCAAAGCAAGGCCGCTCTAGCGGCGGCACGCCGGTGGTGATCAGCGGCAGCGGCTTTGATACCAGGGGCAAGGTATTCTTTAACAATCAGCCGGCCCAGGTGGATGCGGCTAAAAGTTCGGAGACGAGGCTGTTTGTGTATTCGCCGGCAGGAAAGCAGGAGCAAGAAGCTGATGTCACCGTCCTCAATCCGGACGGGGCCAGCTATACTCTGACTGATGCATTTAAATATATTCGCGATCCTCGCTTGCAGCCGCGGATAAGTCAAATTGTACCTAACAAAGGCCCGATCACCGGCGGTACCGTAGTGGATATCTGGGGCAGCAATCTAAAAGATACTGCGGATGAAAACATTATAGTTTTAGTGGGCGGGCGGCCGGTAAAGGCCGAACGCGGTACCCCTGATCCCGACAAAGATAAAGCAGATGCCGGTTATGTGGAATATGTACAAGTAGAGATGCCGGCGGCTGAAAAAACTGGTCCGGTGGATGTGTCAGTGATCAACGCCGACGGCGGCGTATTTACTATCCCCGGCGGCTTTACCTATATGGAGCTGACGGAATCAATTGAACTCAACAATATTGTACCGGCGAGAGGGCCTTATCTGGAGACGATTCCGGCCCAAATAAACGGCGGCGGTCTTTTAGCCGGGGCGGAGGTCTTTTTGGGCGGACAGAAAATAGAGAAGGCTGATGTCATCGGTGATGGTACTGCCATTATCTTTACTATTCCAGCCGCACCGAAGCACGAAGAAGATTTGAGCCTGGATGTGGTAGTGGTGAATCCCAACGGTGCCACGGCTCGGCTGGAAAACGGGTTTACTTATGTCGCCGAGCCTGGCAGCGAGCCTGAGATTGATGAGCTAATACCGGGCAGCGGCCGGGCCACCGGCGGAACACCGGTGGAAATCTTGGGCACCGGATTCGAGGGCGAGGAAACCGATGCTGGCCTTGATCCCGGTCCAGTTGTGTTTTTTGGCAATCAACTGGCGGGCTGGACGGCCTTGGTATCGGAAGAGCAAATATCGGCGCTGACTCCCCCCGGCCCGGCGGGCCCGACAACTGTAACGGTAATCAATCCCGATGGAGCGATGGCGAAGCTAATCGCCGGTTTTATCTACGTGGATAAGCCAGGGCCGCATATCAACAGCGTCGATCCTAACAGTGGTCCTAGCAGCGGTGGTACTAAGATAACTATTTCCGGCAGCCAGTTTGATGAGGGTGTTAAAGTCCTAATTGGAGGAAGCCTGGTGGATTCCTTGGAACGAACGAATGATTCGGAGCTTAGGGCTATTACTCCGGAAGGTGATTTGGGCCCGGCCAATGTAACTGTCACCAACCCTGACGGCTCTTCTTACACTTTGCCTGACGCCTTTACCTATATCGGGCCGCCAAAACCGCCGGCAGGGTTAGAGGCGCGGGCAGTAAGCGCCAATACCATTGAACTAAGTTGGCAG
This sequence comes from bacterium, assembly GCA_035271345.1. Classification (GTDB taxonomy): domain Bacteria; phylum Bacillota; class DTU030; order DUMP01; family DUMP01; genus DUNI01. Next base: position 1,776 of record DATERQ010000018.1, read on the forward strand.
GAAACGATGGGAGCGGTGAATTATGAAATATACGGCGGCGAGTCAAGCCGGGATCAAATGTTTTTAGTTTCCACCACCGGTGATTCTGGTACAACCGGGGAAGAGGAGGCTGACCGGCCGCGGGTTTTATATCACTATGTTCGTAATCTGGAACCGAGCACCCGTTACTATTTCTCTTTGCGTGCAGTAAATATGGATGGGATTTCAGCTCAGACCTTGACGGCATCGGCCCGCACTTTAAGACCTTCCCATAGTGAACCGGAGTTTGTACCGAGGGCTACAGAATTTACCGTTTCCGGAGCCGGTACCGGCAATGCTGTTATCACTATTCCCACCAGCGTGCTAAGGGACTCGCGAATCCGGCTTGACCTTATGAAACCGGAGTATGAAAATACGTATAGTTTTACCTTGATATTGCCGGCAGCGGAACTGGACCGGCGCGGAACCATTTATTTGGACGCACCCCGGTTAAAGTTGGAACTACCACTGCGGGCCTTAAACAGCGCTCAAGTCCGAAGCCTGAGCCGTCGAGTCCAGGAACAGGCCTCTGTCCAAGTGACGGTGGAAGAGAGTGTGGGTGCCGATGCTGTGTACTTGGGACGGCAATTGCCTGCGGGATGGATGGCAGGGGGGCCGGTGTATCGGCTTGGGGCGACGTTAAGCAGCAGCGGTCAGCAACAAGAATTAGTCTACTTGAACGAGGGTGTAACAGTGACGACAAGGGTTGATTTAACCCAGAGCAATTTACAACCCCACTTGCATCATTATAATTCTGCCACCGGCAGTTGGATTCCGGCTGGGTATTTTACCAGTTGGACCGGGGAAGCAAGGTTGGATCGATTTGGGTTTTGGGCGGTGTTGAATCGGCGCTAGCATGGGGATGGGAAAAGAGGCTGGCATCTAGTTGACATATTCCCCCCGGGCAGAGGGGTAATGGTGATCAGGAAACCAGAAAGCAGTTCAGGCGGTTATGTCACCCAGCGTGGGCTAAAGGAGAGGGTTTTATTGTCAAGGCAACGGGGTTTACTTTTCACCGTCCAGGCCCTGGTTTGGACTTTGGTGCTCGTTATTTTGTCCGGGCCTGTTTTGGCTCTGGCGCAAGGCTGGGAAACGGAAGTGGGACGTTACCTGGTCGGTAGCCATAATGCGGCTGCCCTTATGAAGATGATAAATTTCATCGACCGACCGGCTGGGCCAGAAGGCGATGCCATTGTGCGCTTGGCTGCACAAGGGGTGCTGCGAGGTGATGGCAACGGTTATTTTAACCCCGAGGCGGCTGTAACTAGGGAGCAAGCGCTGGTGGCTTTAGTCCGTTTATTGGACTGGGGAGACTTAAGTCAACAGGCCGAATCCCCGGGTAGGGGCGGGGAGGCCGCGGTTTCTGCTTGGGCGGCAGGCTATCTTAATGTGGCCACAGACCTTGGGTTGCTGCCGGAAAGCGCCGGCAGCCGTGGCGGCGGCGGTACCGATGATTTTGGTGACTGGACCGCTGCTGTTTCGCGGCAAGAGCTGGCGGCTTGGTGTGTGCAGGCGCTGGAACTCTCAAATGGTAGCGCGGCCAAAGTGGGCTTGTTTACGCTGACGGCATATGCCGATGCCACTGACATCCGGCCGGAACTAGTGGAGACGGTGAAGCGGGCGCTGGAATTAGGCTTGCTGACGCCAACGGAACCAAATAAGCTGGCACCGGCGGAGGGTGTAAGCCGCCGGGAGCTGGCTCTAATCCTGGATCGATTGGGACGCCTGTTGCCCCCAGGGGTTAACACGGCTTGGGAGGTGGCCAGGTTGGAGTCGCGGATCCGGGAACAAGAAGAAATAGCTGGCCTTCCGGCACTGTCGGAACTCTGGGTTCTCACCCGACCTGATGGCAGTAAAGCGGTCTTAAAACTAAGCTATGATGGCAACAACAAGCCGTTAACCGAAGCGGTGGTGGTGCTAAAAGAAGGGAAACTGAGCCATGGAGATGCCCTCAAAGTGGGGGATAGTGTTCGCTATTTAGTCCAGGGCGAGCGGACGTTTCCCTATGTTCCCTTTCTGGAAGTGTTACCGGCCGGACTGGTCACGATTAGCGGCCAAATTGAAGATATGGACTTGCCAACAAAACGGCTGACTATCCGTGACAGTGGCCAGACCAGGCACGAACTTTATCTCGCTCCCACTGCCGGTATCACTATTGGTGGCCAGCCGGCTTCCAGTTGGGATTTAGCTCCGGGATTGGAAGCGACAATTACTGTTTTGGACCAAATGGCACTACAGGTGACCACCGATTTTATTAACGATGCTGGTAGGGTAGATCAACCACAGCTTCAGTTGAGCGGCCAGGTCCGAACGGTGGATGGCCGAGGCTTAGTGTTGGTTCTTGCCAATGGACAAACGGCACGATACTATTTGAACAGCAATACTCAAGTTACAGTGGGGGGCTGTATCAGTACCATAGATAGCATCCAGCCGGGGGATATGGTTCAGGTGCATTTGTCTTCACCTTTGTCTGACTGGGTTGAGCGCTTGGTGGTGGCCCCGGTTGGCAGTCATTATGCTGAACTGATCCGAGGCCGGCTGGGGCGGTTTTCTCCCCTTGGTAATAAGTTGGTTCTGATCGATAGTCAACGTTTAACCGGTGGTGTTTGGGAACAATATGCTGCTACCATGGAGGTTCCCCTGCGACCAGGGGCTGGCTTGTGGTACGAAGATAAAGAAATAACTATCGCCCAAGCGGCCCAGTTAACGGGTGCTGAAGTTTATCTGGCCGTGAGCAGCGGTTTTGGCCGACAAGAAGCCCTTCGCGCCCTAATTTGGCGGGGAATGGAAACTGCATATAGCGGGGCCATCGACGGGCTGAATCCAGGCTTGGGGCTGGTTTCTTTGGCACAGGCGGAGCTGATTTTAAGCCCTGGTGCCATCATCCTCAAAGATGGACGGTTGGCAGATTCCTATGGATTGCTGGTCGGAGACAGTATTCAAGCCTTGGCCCGGCGTGCCAGTGGGGAAAGTATAGGCTTGGTAGTCTCAGTGGTGGGTCAAGAGAAAGAACATTTTGTCGGCTATACTGTCTATCGCGGTTTTGTTGATCAAGTGGGCCAAACGGCTTTTACCCTCAGTTCTTACCAGACCTTCCTGGATGGGGCTTGGTCCTCGCGCCGCCGACGCAGGATTGAAGATTTGGGCCTCAGCCGCGATACGGTGGTTTTGAATTTACTGGTGGAAGAACCAGCCCGCCTTAGCCCGGACGAATTTCAGCAGGAATTTTGGCAAGACTACTATAATGAAGCCGAGCTTCTAGCAGTAACAGAAGGATATGATGTGCTGGGGCTTGCTCTTTGGCCCGAAGGAGAATTGGATACGGCCCGCTTAAGCCGAGGCCGGGTAACAGCAATAACGACAGAAATGGGACCAGGGACCGGACAAGCTGGCTCTAGATTGAGATTACAGCTAACAAATACGGCTAATTTTAGCCCGGCCAAGGGCACATGGGAATATGCAAGCAGATCGGAGCTGGGGGGGCTCAGTGCCGGTCAAAGCCTGGTGATAAGAGATGGCCGGGCCTACACCGGCGCTGTCATTGCAGTGGGCGATGATGTTGTTTTTCTCTGCCGCGGGCAAACAGTGCTGTTGGCGTGGATTAAGGAGTGAAGTGGATGCTGCCAAGGACCAAGGTTAGTCTGGGTTTTATGCTGGCTGTGATAATGGTAATAATAAGCCCGCCGGCAACTGCAAAGGATCTGAACCTGACACCGCCGCTGCCAGCCGTATTAGATATTGGCGCCCGGGCGATTATAAGTGAAACAGACAGCCAACTTACCGCTAATTATAAGGAACTTATACTTATTACCGGTGAGCCTGTTCTAGCCGCCGGGACGGTGGAGATCAGGAAAGGGAAGCCTAGAAACAATCAAATGAACACCACTTACAGCTATGATTTGGAGAATAAGCAACACGGGCTGAAGTTGAATCGCCGGTTGACTGTGGTTACCACTTGGGAACAGCGAGGGAAAGAACTGACAGCAAAAAATGAAGTGAGCCGGTTTACCGAAACAGTGCGAACCGAGAGCCGGCAATATAAACTGGATAGCAAGCGTAGCCTGCTCAATTTTTCCACTGTTACCATGGCCGAACCTGCGGTGTCATATTTTGCCGGCAATTTGGAAGGTTGTAAGGTTTATACTGTAGGCCGAAATGAGGGCCAGGTCGTGGTGGATATTACCGGCGACAGCACCGGCTATGACCAGCCTTGGGGGCAGGTGGAGATTCAAAACAGCTATGGTACCATCCGCTCTGAGTTGGTGGATGCCGAGGGTACCGTCATCAGTTGGGATGGCACATTTAATAGCCAAGTTTCGCATTCCACTAAAGTGGACCTGCAATATGTGGCTAACGAGCCGGTGCAAATCAGCTTCCCCGGCGGCTACCTTCAGACTGAGACTAGCGAGGGTGTGATTCGGGTAAATTACGATTTACCCCGCCCGGACGAAGAAGGTGTACCCCTGGGAAGTCGCCGTCAGCAAAAACAAGAAACAATAAATCTCACCGGCACGCCAAAAACGCAAAGATTGTCAGTTCCCCAGTTTAGCGATATTCAGGGCCGATGGTCGGAACAAGATGCCATCTTGTTGGGAAGCCTGGGTGCATGGAAAGGAGAAAGTAAATACTTTCATCCTACTGCCAGTGTAGATCGACGAGAATTTGCTTTGGCCATGGCCAAAGCCTTGCGGCTCAAGCCCCAGGAAGCGACGACCAGCAGGACCAACTTTAGCCGGCGCAACCAAGAATTGCCGTCGAGTCCTTACCGAGATTTATCAGTAGAAGATGAAGATTGGCCTTACCTAAAAGTTGTCACGGAAAGTGGAATTATGCAGGGGATAGCCCCAGGTTATTTTGGTCCCCAAGGTAAGGTTACCAGGGCCCAGGCTGTGACGGCCTTTATTCGAGCACTGGGTTTTGAAAACTTGGGACCGGGTACCGGTTATCAAACTGGCTTTACCGATGATGGCGATATCCCTTCTTGGGCTCGCAACAACTTTGCCGTGGGGCGACAAATTGGTATTGTCTCTGGCGATGGCTTTGGGCGGGCACGGCCGGGGGCTTATCTTACCCGGGAAGAAGCGGCTACCATGTTAGCCCGTCTAGTTGCCTACTTAAGATCCGATATTTTGCGCGACTACCGCGATCGGATCTTACTATACCACTAAATTTTTGCCCTTGACGCGGAGATCTGATCATGCTAATATTGTTGTGCACGGTTCGGGCGGATAGCTCAGCGGGAGAGCACCTGCCTTACACGCAGGGGGTCGTAGGTTCGAAACCTACTCCGCCCACCAGCTAAGAAGACAAAAACGGCGCGGTTTATAAACCGCGCCGTTTTTATATGGGCATAATGGATCAAAATAGACGAATTAAGCGGTGGATGGGCTATAATGGACAGTAAAGGGCAGCCGGGTGCTGCTCTAGTCAAGGAGGGATAGCGATGCAGGCAATGAGGTGGGAAGATAATGCTTTGATCCTGCTGGATCAAACTAGGCTACCAGTCCGGAAAAGCTACCGTCGGTGTAGTGACCATAAAATGGTCGCTGCTGCCATCCGGGAGCTGGCTGTACGCGGGGCGCCGGCGATTGGGGTGGCAGCCGCTTATGGAATGGCCTTGGGCAGCTTGGAATATAAGGGGACTGATCCGACCCAATTACGGGATCATCTAAGCGCTGTCAAAAAGACCTTAGCAGCAACCCGACCGACAGCGGTCAATTTATTTTGGGCTTTAAAACGCATCCAAGCTAAACTGGACCAGCTGGAGGGTAAATCTGTAGTCGAGATTCAAACTGCCCTGATCCAAGAGGCGCAACTTATGGAAGAAGAAGATATCGAAACCAACCGAGCCCTGGGGGAGCAGGGTAATAGTATAATTCCTTTTGGAGCCAGGGTTCTTACCCATTGTAACACTGGGGCTTTGGCTACCTGTGGTTATGGCACTGCCTTGGGTGTGGTCCGGGCAGCCCATGAAGCAGGTAAGGAGGTGCAGGTATTTGTTAGCGAAACGCGGCCCTTATTGCAAGGTGCCCGCTTAACTGCTTTTGAGTTGATGGAAGCTGGAATTCCGGCAACTTTGATTACTGATAGCATGGCCGGCTGGGTGCTCCACCAGGGGCTAGTGGATCTGGTGATTTTTGGTGCTGACCGGATCGCTGCTAACGGTGATACTGCTAATAAAATAGGATCTTATAGTCTAGCGGTCTTGGCTCGGGAAAACGGAGTTCCTGTTTTTGTTGCCGCCCCCTTGTCTTCCTTTGATCTGAACTTAAAAAATGGCGCTGACATACCGGTAGAAGAGCGGGGGGCCAAAGAATTGACGCAGATAGGGCCAGTACAAATCGCCCCGCCTGGAATCAAAGTTTTTAACCCTGCTTTTGATATAACACCGTCTAGATACCTAGATGGCATCATAACGGAAGTTGGAATTTTGCGACCGCCCCTAGAACTTTCAATTAATAAGGCTTTGGTTAACAAACTATAAAATTATAGGTAGGGTGCGATATTTCAGTAAATAAGCAGGAAGAAAAGGACCAATGTCGAAATAAGTGCTAGAGCCGATCACCATTTTTCAAGTGCCCTAATATTGCGAAAGGGTGGGCCGCGATGTTAACTGGAATTGGCTTTAGCGACAGGAAAAATCCTATTCAGGCCGGGAGAGAAGCCGCAAACCGCGCCTGTGCGCATTGCGGCCAACCCAGCCTCACTTTTTTATTTATTGCCGGGGACTACGACCCAGCTGCAGTCCTTATTGGTGTACAAAGTGTAATTGATTCCTCGAATTTGGTGGGAGGTTCCACCCACGGGATCATTACCCGCCGCGGTGTGCATACATCAGGGATAGGTATTTGTTGCTTGGCGGGGCCGAAGATCCATGCACTCAGTTATTTAAAGGAATATTATCAGGCTGAAAATGGGGGCAATTCGGACAAGATTAAAATCGGCCCCCTGCTCCGGCGCGCTAACGGGACACCGGGAACAGCGTTTGTTTTCCCTAATGGCTTTGGCGACAATATCTCAGCTTTACTGCGCGAGTTACACGATGTTATTGGCCCTGGCTATCAATATGTAGGCGGTGGAACCGGCGATAATTTGGGTCGGAGCCAATCATATCAAATTACCGACGAGGGCGTGGCTACAGATGGCTTTGCTCTAGCCTTAGTACACGGCGTCGATTTTAAAACCGACCTGGCTCACGGCTGGCTTCCGCTGGGGGAGTTGATGCAGGTTACAAAGGCGGAAGGGAAAAGGGTGTATGAGCTGGACGGGATGCCGGCCTTTTCTCGCTATGCCTCTAGCCTAGGCGGTATGGAGCCGGCTGATTTTGCCCGTATTTCCATGCGGCATCCGCTGGGGATCCCTGGCGGTGGCGGCAGATTTTTAATTCGTGATCCTCTCCGGGTGGAAGCCGATGGCAGCATAGTTTTTGTGACTGAGATCCCACCCAATACTGTAGCAGTCATGATGAAGCCCAGCGTGGAGGAAGATCTTTCCCATGATGCACGTAAAACTTTGTTCGGAACACTCTCCTCGGTGCCCGAGCCAAAATTGATGCTGATTATGGATTGTGTATCCCGTTACTACCTTTTAGGCGATAGTTTCGAGCAAAAGATTGTATATGACCTAAAACTCATTGATCCGGCTGTCTCAGTTTTAGGGGCCTTGAGTTTTGGCGAGATCAGCAGTGTTTCTGGCGCCCCCTTATTTTATAACAAATCTATCACAGTGGCAGTAGGAGGGTGAGGATTTGACGGAGCCAATGATGGAACTGCTGGCCTTATACGATGTAACCTCGTTTTCACAGCCCCAAACTGCTGCTGCCTTGTTGACGGAGCTGGTGGAGAAAGCGAGTCGATTGTTTGGCGCGCGGCGGGTAGTAATGGCGCTGCCAGGGAAAAATGGGCAGGAGTTGGTATTTAGTTGGGGCTTTAAAGAGAAAAAAGAAGCGCGGGCAGCCCTAGAAAAAAAAGGAGAAAACTTCCTGGTTTATCATTTCCAACCTCGATCCCCAGGGGCCCTTTACTTAGAATCAAAACAGGCCCTAACGCCACAGGAGCGGCGCTTAGGTCGCATTATGGCCCGGACGGTGGAGGGGATTGTAGGCCAAATTAAGATAAAGGATGATCTCAAAGCAGCGGAACAGGAAAAAGCAATCATTTTGGATAGTCTGGCCGAGCAACTAATATTTATCGACAAAAAACGGTTGATAAAGTGGGTCAACGCCAGTGCGGCAAAAGCTATCGGCATGATGCCGGAGCAGATGGTGGGAAAAGAGTACTGTGAAATAATGGAACAATATTGTGGCCCTTGTGAGCATTGTTTAACAATAGATGTTTTTAAGTCCAAGGAGTCGCAAGAGTATACGGTTACCACACCCAGGGGCCGGGTTTTGGATATCCGGGCCTATCCAGTTAAAAGTGAGGATGGCTCGGTAAAAGGGATCTTACAGGCCATTACTAATGTTACCGAACAGGTTCAGGCTGAAGAGGCGCTACGGCTATCGGAGGCCAGATATCGGGAGATAGTGGATACATTGCAGGAGGGCTATTATGAAGTGGATTTAGATGGCATTATTACTTTTTGTAATAATGCCGCCGGGCGCTTAATAGGGTACGGGCCAGGGCAGATATTGGGGAAAAATGTCGGTAAATTGGTGAAAAACCCACCTGTTGCTATCCGGGCTTTTCGAGATATTTCCCGCACAGGTAAACCTCAGCGGGGGCTGGTATTGGAGCTAAAACACAAGGCTGGTAAAATGTGCTTTGCCGAATTTTCAATCACGCCGATAAAGGATAGGCACGGGGGACTTACCGGCTTTTGTGGTGTAGCCTGGGATATTACCGAGCGCAAGATGCGGGAGGAGAAACTTGAATATCTGAGCTGGCATGATGCCTTAACTGGTCTTTATAATTGGGCCCGATTCCAACAGCAACTCGAGGAGCTGGACGACAATGATTTTCCAGTCACTATTTTAACAGCTGATTTGGACGGATTGAAGCTAATAAATGATACCATGGGCCACCACCACGGTGATAAATTGCTCAAGGCCTGCGCTGCGGTCTTAAAGGGCTCTATCCGGGCCGGTGGCCTGGTGGCCCGAATCGGCGGCGATGAGTTTGGTGCTATCTTAACAAGCAGCGATGAAAAGGTAGCGAAAGCAATCATTAAACGAATTCACCGGGCACTCAACAACCACAACCATAAAAATCCGCGGTTGCCGCTAAGCCTCTCTATTGGTGTAGCTACTTGCTACGAATACCGAGATTTAGACGAAACAGTTAAAAGAGCCGACGGCCGTATGCTTGGAAACAAACTGCATCGAAGCATCAGGCAAAAAAAACAACTGGTAAATGTCTTGTCCGCAGCGCTGGCAGAACGGGATTATACTACAAAGTTGCACGCTGAGCGCCTCCAGGATTTGTGCCCGCGTTTGGGCCAGTGGTTGGGACTGTCGGAACAGGAACAAGCTGACCTGGCTTTATTGGCCCGGGTCCATGATTTGGGCAAGGTAGGAGTTCCAGACAGTATTTTGTTTAAGCGTGGCCCTTTAACTCCGGAAGAACAGGCTATTATGGAGCAACATCCGGAGAAGGGTTATCGTATTGCCGGTTCTTGTCCGGAAATAGCCCATATCGCCCGCTATGTCTTATGCCATCATGAACGCTGGGATGGCAAGGGCTATCCTTTGGGCTTAAAAGGCGAGCAGATTCCCCTAAAATGTCGAATTTTGGCCTTGGCCGATGCTTACGACGCTATGACATCGAATCGTCCCTATCGAAGGGCTATGACTCAAGAGCAGGCGTTGGCTGAAATAAAACGTTGTGCAGGTAGCCAGTTTGACCCCCACTTGGCTAAAGAATTCATACAAATGATTAGAGAAACCTGCGATGAAGCCTTTACGCTTTGGGGGACCGAAAAAGTTTAAAAGACCGCTCTTGGGCGGTCTTTATTGATCGGGGGAGCTATTCCATTTTAATAGCTCTTATTACCGCGCCATAAAAAAGCATATGGTAATCATTGTCGGTATACCATTCCCCTACAATTTCCGGGGCTAGATTCATTGGTTCTAGAGTCTGTTTATGCACGATCCGACATTCTAGTACAATGGGACAGCCGTCAATGGTTGGTGCGGTTACAGTCGCCCCGGGCCTGAGTTTTAGGTTACATTCCTTATATTTGTCCACTTTACGGCCGGATTTGGTGCCACAATATTCCAGCTCCCGGGCAAATTCACCTTCTAGGGGGATACTTAAACTAAAGGAGTCGGCCTTTTCAATCAGTTGGCGGGTGTAACGTGAAAACCGCACCGGGACGACACAAATGGGTTTGCCCCACATGCGCCCCAGTGTAGCCCAGCCAATGGTCATGGTGTTTACATTATTACCATGGGCTACCGTGAGAAAGACACCATCGGGTAGCGCAGAAAGTATTGTGGGGGCTACAGCGGCAAGGTTTGCTTGTTTGAAGTCGTTCATACTGCAAAACTCCCTTATGGATATTAAAACCGATCTTATCCCGATCCAATCACATGGTTCCTTTAAGACCAATTTCCTCGGCTACAGTTTGCATACCTTTGATGGTTTCGGCAATTACATAGTTTAGATCCCAACCCAGCATCTTTGTCCCCTGTTCTATTACATCCCGATCGACGCCGGCGGCGAAGTTCCTTTGGTTCCACTTCTTTTTCACTGATTTGGGTTTTAAGTCCAGGATACTTTTACTGGGACGCACCAATACACTGGCTACGATAAGACCGGTCAGTTCATCAATTGTGTATAACACCTTTTCCATTTGTTCCACCGGCTCTACATCGGAACAGATTCCCCAACCATGGCTGACGATGGCGCGAATGTAATCTTCCGGCCAGTTATGTTCTCGTAAAATTTCCGGAGCCTTTTGGCAATGCTCCTCAGGGTACATCTGGTAATCAATATCGTGTGCGAGGCCGATCACTCCCCATTTTTCCTGATCGGGTTCTTCCAATAGCCGGGCAAAATGGCGCATTACTGCTTCCACAGCCAGCGAATGGCGGATTAGATTTTGATCCTTAATGTACTTTTGCAACAGTTCCCATGCTTGTTCACGACTAGGAGCAGGTGTCATTACTAACGCCCTCTTTCCAAGGTAGTTCTTAGACCCAATACTACCGATTATTGTCAAGGTAGTCAAGGAATCGGTCTGTTTTCCGGTAACAGTCAGACTTATTGCCGTAAAATTAGTCAATAAACTCGGGATAAATAATTGAAGAAGCAAGTACTTTCTGTTATTATAGAGGCGGGCCCCCAATATGGGACGAGGGGCAATTATTAGAACGTAGGCAAAAATTATAAAACGGAGGGTTGAGAATGGGTAAAGTGGTGTATCCTTACATTCCTAACTCGGTACCGGAAATAAAAAAACAAATGTTAGAAGCCCTGGGAATAAATAGTGTGGATGATATCTATGCCGAAATCCCCGACCATTTGCGTTTTAAAGGCACCATGGACTTGCCGGAACCGTTATTATCAGAGTACGCGTTGCGGCGGCATGTGGAAGGAATCCTGGCTCAGAATAAGACTGGTAGCGAGTACCTTAATTTTCTCGGCGGTGGGACTTGGCAGCATTATGTGCCGGAAGTGTGCGACACAATTAATCTAAGGGATGAGTTTTTAACTGCTTATGTGGGCGATGCCTATGCCGATCATGGCAAATTTCAAGCTATGTTTGAATATGCCAGCATGGTGGGCGACCTGTTGGGATTTGATGTTGTAAGCACCCCCACTTTTGACTGGGGAATGGCAGCCGGTTACTGTTTACGGATGGCAGCCAGGATCACCGGTAGAAATAGGGTTTTGGTGGTCAAGACCATCAGTCCCGATCGTCATCTGTGTATTCAGAACTTGATCAAGCCCGGCTTAAAGTTGGAATTTGTCGACTATAATTCTGACACCGGATTGCTTAATTTGGATGACTTAAAAACAAAAATATCGGCTGAAACAGCAGCAGTCTATTTTGAAAACCCATCTTATCTGGGCTTCATAGAAACTCAGGCGGCGGAGATTGCAGACCTGGCCCATGATAATGGAGCCCTGTGTGTAGTGGGGGTGGACCCCAGTTCTCTGGGAGTTTTAGCACCGCCAAGTGCTTATGGGGCCGATATTGCCTGCGGCGAATTGCAACCATTGGGAATTCATATGGCGGCCGGTGGCGGTTTGGCTGGCTTTATTGCCTCCCGAGATGAAGAACAGTATGTGGCGGAATTTCCAACCCAGCTTTGGGGGATAACAGCCACCACCGCCGAAGGTGAATATGGCTTCGGTGATGTTTATTTCGAGCGAACATCATATGCTTCCCGGGAACACGCCAAAGACTTTTTGGGCACCCAAACAGCTTTATGGGGAATAACTGCCGGTGTCTATTTGGCCCTCATGGGGCCGCAAGGTATGGTCGAACTTGGGGAGGGCATTATGCAACGGGTGGCTTATGCCATTGATTTGCTTAAAACTATTCCCGGCGTTAAAGTTCCTTTGTTAAGCGCGCCTTACTTTAAAGAGTTCATCGTGAATTTTGATAATAGTGGCAAAACGGTTGCTGATATAAATGCACAGTTGCTTAAGCATAAAATTTTCGGTGGGAAAGATCTTAGCACCGAGTTTCCGCAATTAGGCAACAGTGCTCTCATATGTGTTACCGAAGTCCATACCCAAGCCGATCTTCGCCAACTGGCAGATGCTATGGGGCAGGTATTGGCAGGGTAAACATCACCAGAGAAAGGGAGGTATCTATGTAAATGGCACGAGTAAAGATTAGGGAACACTACCATCAGGCCCGATGGGATGAACCCATTATATATGAGCTGTCCACACCTGGTGAGCGAGGAGTCTTGGTACCATTACCGGAACCAGAAGTGAAAGAGAAAGCCGGAGACGTGTTAGGGAAGCTTCCCTCCAATATGCGCCGGCAGCAAGCGCCACCTTTACCTGAAATCAGTCAGAAACACGTTCTGGCACACTATTTGCATCTTTCCCAAGAAACGCTGGGATCGAACCTCAATAATGATATCAGCCAAGGAACTTGCACCATGAAATACAATCCTAGAATCAATGAAGCTTTGGCGGTTTTGATTCACCATATCCACCCATCTCAAGCGGAAGATACCATGCAGGGGCTACTCTATATCTATTATCAATTTAAGCAGTTTCTACGGGAAATCTCCGGGATGGATAAATTTACCCTCCAACCCGGCGGTGGTTCCCATGCCGTTTACACGGCAGCATCAATAATCAGAGCCTATCACGAGTCCAAGGGGGAATTGGAACAGCGGGATGAAGTGATTACCACCATCTTTTCCCACCCTTGTGATGCCGCTACCCCAGCCACGGCCGGCTTTAAGATTATAACATTATATCCCGACGAAGAAACAGGGGTACCCGACTTGGAAGCCCTCCAGGAAGCAGTGTCTGAACGCACGGCGGCTATATTTATCACTAACCCGGAAGATACCGGGATTTACAATCCCCAAATCGACAAATTTGTTCAAACTGTCCACAATGCCGGCGGTCTTTGCTTCTATGACCAGGCCAACGCTAACGGTATGCTGGGCATTGCCCGCGCCAGGGAAGCCGGTTTTGATATGTGTCATTTTAATGTGCATAAGACCTTTTCCACCCCGCACGGCTGTTCCGGCCCCGGGACCGGGGCGTTGGGTGTAAGGCAACATCTGGCAAAATTTCTACCCTTGCCCACGGTGGAGCATGCAGACGGGAAATACTATTTAGACTATGATCGCCCTGACAGCATCGGCAAAGTAAGGGGATTTTTTGGCGTTGCCCCAGTGGTGGTAAAAGCCTATTCTTGGATTATGATGCTAGGTGCCGACGGCTTGAAAGAAGTGGCCGAAATTTCGGTCCTCAATAACAACTATTTCCAACGGTTAGTGGAAGAGATTCCCGGCGTCACTACTTGGTATGCTAAAGGGCGGCGTCGATTGGAACAGGTGCGCTACAGTTGGGAGGAGCTGGAGAAAGAGACAGGTGTAGGAACCGGGGACGTTATGGCGCGCATTGGCGATTATGGTATTCAGCATTATTGGACCAGCCATCATCCTTGGGTGGTGCCAGAACCCTTTACCTTGGAACCATGTGAAACCTATTCCAAAGCAGATCTAGATGAATATGCTGCAGTACTGGCCAGAATTGCTAAAGAAGCACGTCGCGATCCAGAACTGGTTAAAACTGCCCCCCACAAGTGCGCCAGTCGAAGACGGGCGCGGCCGGAGGAGTTGGATGATCCAGAAAAGTGGGCTCTTACCTGGAGGGCCTATCTTAGGAAGCACGGAAAATAATTTGAGTAGCTGAACTTTCCATTATGCCGAGGGTAAGATACAATAAAAGTCGGCAAGCTTAGTACAAGCCTGCCGGCTTTGATTCTAATATAAAGGGGAAAGTGGTGTAGTATTGTGAAACTGGGATTTATCGTTAACCCCATTGCTGGCATGGGGGGTAAAGTAGGGCTTAAAGGCACTGATGGCGCCGAGATCCTTCGACGGGCCCGGCAGTTGGGGGCCAAACCGGAAGCCCCACTTAAAGCCAGCAAAGCGTTGGAACTGTTGACCCCGCTCCGAGACAGCCTTAAGATTATTACTTGCCCAGGCGAGATGGGGGAAAACGAAGCGGTATCGGCGGGGTTTAACCCCATGGTGATCGGTGATCGGAAAAATGATACCGGGCCTGAAGATACAGAACGGGCAGCCCGAAAAATGCTAGAGCAAGGGGTGGATTTATTGCTTTTCGCCGGTGGCGACGGCACAGCGCGGAATATTTACAACGCCATCGGAACCAAATTGCCTGCTCTGGGGATACCGGCCGGGGTGAAGATTCACTCAGCGGTCTATGCCAACCATCCTCGCGCAGCCGGGCAGGTGGCATTGAAATATCTTCAAGGCGAGTTGGAGAATCTACGCGAATCGGAAGTCATGGATATCGACGAAGAAGCCTTTCGCCAAGGATTTGTCACCGCCGAATTATATGGTTATCTCCAGGTGCCCCACGAACGCCAGTTGGTACAAAGCCTAAAATCGGGTCGGGCCGAAGGAGAAGAAGCTGCGCTGGATGCCATCGCCGATAGGATTATCGAAGAAATGAAACCGGATGTTCTTTATATAGTGGGGTCGGGTACTTCCATTAGGCCCATTATGGACAAGCTAGGATTGCCAAATACCCTGTTGGGAATCGACCTGGTGAAAAACCAGCGCCTGGTGGCCAACGACGTCAGTGAACAAGAGATTTTAAACCATCTGGATGGGGAAAAGGCAACAATCATCGTCACCATCATTGGCGGCCAAGGCTATATATTTGGACGCGGGAACCAGCAGCTTAGCGCCGAAGTCATCAGGAAAGTAGGCAAAAGGAACATTCGTATCATCGCCACCAAAAACAAGATTGTCTCTCTAACCGGCCAACCTTTGCTAGTAGACACCGGCGACGACGAAGTAAATGCCACCTTCAATGATTATATGCGCATAGTCACCGGCTATAATGAAGAGATGATGTATAAAGTAAAAGGGTTGTAAAAATAAAGCCTCTTCTTCCCAGGAAAACTACCAATATTTATTGCTTTATGAAAATATTTTTATGGTATTTTGAACTTTTTTAAGGGTATTGTCATTCCACCCATCACCGCTTAGTAATTTCTCTAACGCCATAAACCAATCTTTACTACGATAATGAATTTTATGTTTTTCATCATATTCTTGAAAGCTGCTGAGCCCTTCATTGATACATTTTTGCTCGAAAAGGGCGCTAGCCTCAACCAAATAGGCAATCTTTTCCTTTTCCCCCGTGGATAAATCCCTTACTTCCCAAAAAGGAGTTGGCCGGCGATGCAACGCTAAATAAACAAGCTTATCAATTTCTATCGATTCCTGATCGTAAAAATCGCTAAGATATATCTGTTCCTCATCACCAGTTCCCTTTTCTACTGGGTAATCTTTTAACCATTTTATTTTTTCCGCCTCTATCCTGTTCAACTTATTGTCAGCATCTTCTTTTCCTAAACAGCAATGTTTATATTTTTTCCCACTACCACAAGGACAAGGTTCATTACGTCCTATCTTTTTTCCTTTAACTACCCTCTGGCTGGGTATTGCCTTGGTGATAGGTTTGTCCAAATCCTTTTCAGATAGCTCCCTTTTTCGTTTCTGCCCATTTTTGAAACAGGCCCACCATTGCATCTCTTCAATAGTATCCTTGATGTATCTAGGTGAGAAATGCACCCGATCATAAGAAAAGATGAAATCGATAAAATCATCATAGCCCCCATGGACATATATTTCAATGCGACCCTCATCATATAAGTTCTGAACGTCATCAACCATTTCAAAGATGTGGAAATCCATGATAACATTTTGTATCCCTGTTGCTAAATCTGTATCTATATTATTGCTACCGGCCTCTATAAGTTCCCGTAAGTATTCAATAAAATACTCTTTACCAAGTTTTCCTTGAGAATATAATTTACCTAGGGTGTCGAGGGCTGCCCCTCGCACATAAATATCAACCATGGGGTTTTCAACGACCCCTTGCAGTAAATGAAACTGACCATCATAAGTACTGAATAGAATTGACGATAGCCCTTCTGTTATGGTATCGCCCAGGAGGAACTCCACGTCCTCTGGGGGAAGGGATATTAAATCTATAATTTTGGGAAAGGCTTCTTGTTCCCGAAATTGTGCCAACAGATATATACCATATAGATGGAGCATATACCCTTCTTCTTCTTTTTTAAGAAGTTCAATGTCGGCAACAGCTTTGTCCAAAGAATCTAGTAGTATAGGGGTTATTTCATCTTGCTTCCTAATTGCTTCCTTCAATGCATTGCGGGGGAATTTCTTGCTATAATGTTCCAGTTTTTTGATTACGTTGTTCATTTTGCTTTCCTCCTTGGGCATAATTTTACTCTTATTCCACACTAACAAGCGAATGGATAGAGGTATATTCGATATTGTATTCTTAAATCACCAGTCGTATTAAGCTGTCCCGTACCAATGGGATAAAATAAAACAGAATCAAGGAAAACTGTGATGTAATCAGCTGTTGGGATATATTTACGACCTTGGACACGAGTTATCCTTTAAATAAAATAACAAATCTGTATTAGCAGGCTTCAAATCAACAAGAATTGGTTCACACTACCATTTGCGAAAACTGGGCCTGGCCAACATTCTGCGGTTTTGAAGGTATTACGGTATTAAAAAAGCCACGGGGATTTTAGTTTATCTGTAGTTGTAGAAGCGGGGTACAAATTATCGCCGGCTGCTTTTGCAGCCGGCGATAATTGTTTCTGGTTAAGAAGCATTCCGCTTCCAAGATTATTTTAGCCTCTATTATTATCTTCTTATGGCTATGAATGATCTAATCGTTAACATCATTTTTACGATGCTATTGAATAATATGGATCTCTGACGGCGGGGCCAGATTCGGGGATCTCGTACTCATAAAAGTCTGGGTCCACGTCATAGATTTCGCCAGTGGCAAAGGCCTTAATAGTTTCATAGATACCAGTGAGGGACTGCTTAATCAACTCTTCGCTCATTTTGGGCCCCAAATTGCTTACCTCATAAAGCATCACTGCGGCCCCGTTTAAAGAGTAAGAGCCTAAAGTGGTGCCGGGTAGTCCGGCTCCGTCATTGTCATCATCGACGCGCCTGTATTTGGTAATTATGCTCATGGGATCGGTATATTGAGCGATTTTCTCCACTAAAGTGTATTCCGGTTGCAGCTTCTGGTATACAAGGGCATTCATTTTGCGGGAAAGGTCCAGGGATTCCTCGCTCAAGGTATAGACATATTCTTGATCTCCATCTTTGATCTTAAACTCTCTGCCAGCAGGAACAAATTGGGCACAGATCTGCAAATAGACCCGGCTGGTGTCTTCTGGAGATACTATATTATTGCCGCGGTGGTGGTGGTTGATATAGGCGTCGGGTTCCAGGGCTAGGAAGGCATCCCGTAAAGCCCTGGCCTCGGGAGTGACAAAAAATCCGGGTTCCCCGCCCCAATTTTGTTCTTCCACTGTGGGGGAATGCTCATCCTTGAGTCTGTTTAGATCAAAGAATAAGTGAGGGTGGGAGTCGCGGTTGATGTCATAACCAGGTGTACCTTTTGTGGTCGCTTCCCGATGATACCATGGGGCTGGAGCTTCCGCCGGCAGTCCCCATCTGGCTGGGGTCCACTCCTGAATATTGTGGCGCTGCTGGTTGTCACCTTTGTTGGTTTCCGTTTGAAAGAAGACAGACCCATCTGGATTGAGCATAGGGATAAACCAGACAACAACGTTATCCAATATCATTTTAATCTCCGGATCATCGCTGGTGGCAAAGGCCTCGATCAATCTCATTAAAGCCTCTGTGCCCAACGGTTCATTACCATGTATTTGGGAATCGATTAAGAGCTTGGGTTTGGTATCATCCCGCTCACCAAATTTCGCCACCTGAATTGGGTATTGATAATTGGCCGAATAGCCTACTGTTTCCAGTTTCATCCGGCCATTAGCTAGCTGTTCGAACCGTTGTAGGTCTGTTACGAGCTGCTCAGGTTGATACAGCATTGATAAATCGAGCTCTTCACCAGGAGAGACCCAAGGGCCACGGATTCTAACTACTTTAGCTGGTGTTTCTCCAGCCGCCATGGCGGTGGGAGTCAAAATAGTAAGTATGAGACAAATAGCCACTGCCACCCCGATTTTTTTCCTCATTGTCATGCCAACACACCTTCCTTCCTTCCTATTTTTTAAGGCGGCTCTGCCGATTACAGGAAGAAATAGGTGCAATCGTCAGAAACGCCCATATTAGGAGTATCATACTAGCGATCCCGCTGCTTGTCAATAGGCAACATGCATTCAGTCCTGGAATCAACGCACCAATGTTGCTAAAACCTCAGCATCGTATTTAATGGGTCGGGCAACAGCAAGGCAATAGAACAATGGCGGAGCAGGGTTGATGGTGCTTACTTTTAGGGAATAATGGTTTGTCCGGGTTTGGTCCATGGCCAGATGGGAAGGCACAGAAAACAAATCAAATACGTATACCTATTCTGGATTTGAAACGTCTTAACAGCACATGGGTCAGTACATCCTTTATTCCAGGTAATGCATATAATACCTCTCGTGTAAAGGATTCCAGCTCTAGACCATCTTTTAATAAGCCATGGCAGTGTAATGTACTAGAACCGGTCATCTGGTATACGTCGGTCACCTCTTTTCTTTTAGCTAGAACGATGGCTACTTCTTCCAATCGATTTGGTTCAATTTGGATTTCAAAAAAAACGGATATTTCCTTGCCTATCTTTTCTGGGTTTATGGTGACGGTGAACCTTTCAATTACACCCATGTTAATTAGTTTTGCAACCCTATCTGCAACTGCAGAGCGAGACAGGCCGACTACCCTTCCAACTTCCGCATAAGGGGATCTTGAATTTTCGGCTAGCAGTTCAAGTATTTGCCAATCTGTGTTATCGAGAACAGCCTCTACGGTGCTTCCTGGCTTACTATCGGCTGGGCAAGAGTGCATGTTCGACAAAAATGTTTGGCTATCATGGGCTGGTTTCCCCATATTCACTACCCCCTATTGTGATATTCTTTATATATTTTAATCATTGCGCCGGTTCCAATTCCTTGCCGCATATTCCCGTGCTTGGGTCAGGCAAGATAACTTCTCATTTATGGTACCGTATTAGGCTTTGCTAAAATGGGTTAAATTCCAGTTACGCTGCAGTCTTTGTTCACAAAACAGGGTTGAAAAATTGACCTGTTTTGGCCTGTTGCGGTTAGTTTACAGATGCTAATATGCTTACCATTGTTACCATTAAGACAGATTCGACGTCGAAGAAGGTTCTCCTTCAAGTTCGAAGCCAATGGGCGCACATCAATAAATAAGTATAGGTCAAACGGGAATAAATTCACCTTATTCCGTTCACCTTAATGCCCGCCCGAAAATGGTATTTGTTGTGTAATAAACACTTATAAAAGTGGTTAAGTGGTATTTTAGCAAATGGCGAGCTACATATGCTGCCAATATGAAATATATTACCTACATTGTCGGAAAGGGGTTTAGTATTAAATGTAGAAATATAATAACCAGACACAGCCCTGGCCTAATTTATCAGCTTACCATTATGGTTATAGGAATAAACTTCCATGAGGCCGTACCTGGCACCCATACCCGTTTCCCGTGCCTGTAGTTTAGGATAGTTAGCCCGGGTTCAAGTTTAGTATAAGCGAATAAAACCTCCATGCCCTGTTAACAGGGCTGTTTTTTGGGATCTGTTTCGGCGGTGCCAGTATTTTGAGCCCCGGCTATGCCAGGGGCGTAATGATTAAGGCCAACCTCCGCTTCCGTTGGTCCCTTGCCTTAGATTACAAGTACGGTGAAATCGTTAACGAAACATCGGAAGCGCGGGGAGTACCATGAAAATTGGGAAGTTGTCGCTAACCTGGTATAAGTCTAGGGTAGGTCTGTTTACCGAACGGACAATAACCCAGCATGAAACCAGGACCAGCGATCCTAGCTTTAATGGGAACGTGAACTGTACACCATGATAGGAAAAATAAATGCTAAGGGCAGACCCCCAACAGCAAAAGTGTCGATGGGGGGCAGGGACTCGACCATATTATGTAGGGAGGGTATGGATAAGTGGACATACCAATAAACTTGACCACTTTGGTGTTTGCATTTCTGCCGATAATTATAATCTTAGTACTAATGATACGCTTTAGGTTAAGCGCATCTGTAGCGGGACCAATTGGTTGGTTGACAGCCATAATTGTTGCAAAAGTAGTATTCCAAGCCAGTTTTAATATACTAATTAATTCTAGCACTAAAGGCTTGCTTATGTCATTTCATGTTTTATACATTGTTTGGGGTGCGTTACTCTTATACCATGTGGTCAACGAAGTGGGGGGAATTGAAAGCATTGGCGCAACATTTTGCCGTATGACCGATAATCAGACATTGCAGCTACTTATGATAGCGTTTGCATTCGCGACATTCCTTCAGGGAGTTGCAGGGTTCGGTGTGCCGGTTGCGGTTTGTGCCCCGCTGCTAATAGGATTGGGTTTTGCCGCGGAAACAGCGGTAACGGCGGCCTTAATCGGTCATGCTTGGGCAGTAACATTCGGTGATATGGCGGCTTCGTTTACCTCCATTGTCAAAGTAACCGGATTGGCAAGCAAATACTTGGCCCCTTATGCAGCTTTCCTTATCGCCATCGCTGGCATTTGCTGTGCATTCTCCGTTATTCTTTGCTACGGAGGTCGGAAGGTGATTAGACATAATTGGTTGCCTGTTATTATTGTCAGTATTGCAATGTCCGGGTCATTGTGGGCAATAGCCCAATGGCAACCCAGTTTGGCTACTTTCATGTCAGGAATGGTGGGCATGGTTGTAGTCGGCTTGCTTTCGCGTTTTAATACCTTTGATAGTGCGGCCAGTAGGACTGAACTGGCTACCGCAAGTTCGAATAATTCCACGGGTAGCTTAAATCAAAAAATGGACTTTAACTTGGCGTTTTCGGCTTACTATGCCCTTATCATTATTGTGCTGATGGTATCGTTTTTGCCCGGGCTCGAAGCCAAACTAAAGAACATACTTGTTTTTGAAGTGAGTTTTGAACAATATTCCACCGGTTACAATTGGGTGACATCGGCTGATATTTTTTCACAAAGCATATTTGGCCATCCTGGGGCCTTCCTTATTTTGTCATCGATTATAGGCATTGTTTTATACTCTTGGTTTGGTTTCTGGAAGAGTAATTCTTTGGCAAAAGTGGCTCGGCGGGTAATTAAGAGTGGGGTTGGATCCAGCATAGCCACATGTTTTATGGTATTAATGGCGTTTGTGATGGTGGAGTCAGGCATGACTTTTACATTAGCCAAATGTGTGTCGGAAGTTTTCGGATCCTTGTTCCCAGTTTTTGCGCCCATGGTTGGGGTTTTAGGCGCGTTTGTAACCGGAAGCAACACCAATTCCAATGTTATGTTTGGGGCTTTCCAGGTGCAACTGGCACAACTAATCGGCTTTAGCCCCTACATAATGGCAGCAGCCCAAACGGCGGGTGGTTCCATAGGTAGCATGATAGCCCCTGCCAAGGTTATAGTGGGTACCTCCAC
>DATERQ010000019.1:0-8053 GCA_035271345.1 bacterium
TATAAGGGTTCTTTAGCGGACACGGTTTTTCAGTTGGTGGGGGGGTTGCGGGCAGGGATGGGCTATGCCGGGGCAGCAAACCTAAGGGAGTTGCATCGAAAGGCCCGTTTTATTCGAATTACCGCCGCCGGGCTGCGAGAAAGTCATGCCCATGATGTGGCCATTACTAAAGAAGCCCCCAACTATAGTGTAGACCGTTAGCAAAACTAAAGTGACGGAAGGGAAAAGTTTCCGCCGAAAAGTGTTTGTCCCGGCAGGAAATTTTGCGGTCAGGGCGAATATAATAATTACAGATTCATTTGGACCGAACCGAAGCGAGGGCTCAAGAATACTCAAGGGGTGAAGACCCATGCTTCAGTTACCTGTAAGGGTTTTAAGCCAACACAGTTGGCCTCAGTCGGAGTACCACCATGCCGACGGGCCGGACTGTGTTGGCTTTTTTGATTCTGTTTCTTTGCTATAATACGATAGGAGGTGCTGCATGGTGCGATGCACTGTAATTGAGACCAGCGGCCCCAGACAAGGATGGTGTGACTTGTGCGACCACCACTGTAAATGCGAGCTGGAGGGTATTGTTAGCAGATGTCCGTATGCAGCTCAGACCGGCGGCTGTATCTTTTATCAACGGGCCTACTATATTAAACCACTGGAGCCCAACCCCAGGTGGGTAGACAGCACCCAAAACGCTGGATAATAACCGATACCTAAATAATTAACCGCCAACTATGGGCAAGGGGGATAGGGGGAAGCTGTGAACATTGAAATTGTTGCTGATTACAATGCTTTGAGCAAGAAGGCCGCTGCTATTGTTTTAAATAAGATAGCCCAGAAGCCGGAGCTGGTTTTGGCTTTGCCTACGGGCAACAGCCCGATCGGAATGTATAAGGAACTTGTTCAAACCCAGCAAACCGGCGGGGCAGATCTGAGCCGGATTTGGGTATTTACCTTGGATGAATACGCTCACCTACCGGCTGCCGATCCACATAGTTTTGCCTTTTTTATGCAGTGCCATTTGATCGATCCATTAGGGATTGAATCTCGTTTTGACCACATCCAGGGCGAGGCCCCGGATTTGCCAGCGGAATGCAAACGCTACGAAGAAGCCATTGCGGCCAAAGGTGGCTTGGATTTGGCGGTATTGGGGCTGGGGGTAAATGGCCACATTGCCTTCAACGAGCCTGGGACCCCTTTTGACAGCCGAACCCAGCTGGTGGATTTGACGGCCAGTACCCGCCATGCTAACGCCGATTATTTTGCCGGCAGTTTTATCATTCCCCGGCAAGGGATTACCATGGGCATTGGCACTATTTTAGAAGCGAAAGAGATTTTAGTGCTGGCCAGCGGAAAAAGTAAAGCCCAAATTGTGGCCCGTATCTTTGCTTCAAACCCTAGTCCGGGTCTGCCTGCTTCAGCTTTAAAAGAGCACCCTCGGGTAAGCTGGCTGTTAGACCGGGATGCGGCTGCGGACTATAATAAATAAGGTGACATAGCCCCTGCCAGGCTGGTAACAATAAGCCTGACAAGGGCTTTTTTATTTAAAGTTTTAAAACCCCTTCACAAAAGGAAACTACTGGTGTATAATAAGAGCAGGAAAGGTCAAAAATGATCAGGAATGGTCAAAGGTGATGATAATGTGGTCTTTAGCTGACGAAATGGAGCATTGGATCAAATTGTTATTGGAAGAGGCGGACGAAAGATTTATTAAGATCAGACGTAGTGAATTAGCGCGACATTTTTCCTGTGTGCCGTCGCAAGTGACTTATGTGTTGTCAACCCGCTTTATACCGGAACGTGGTTACCGTGTGGTAAGCCGCCGAGGAGCCGGTGGCTATATACGCATTGAAAGACTGTCGGAAGCGGATTTGTTGGATCGGTTAGAAGCCCAAATCGGGGATGGGGTGTCGGCTGCGGAGGCGGCGGATATGGTGGCTAATCTTTATAAGGCCGGCTTATTGGGTGAGGAAGCGGCCCAATATATAAGACTGCTGCTTTCAGATAAGGTTCTTGATGTTGCATCGCCATTGGCCGATGGCCTCCGAGCCCGAATGGTACTGACTTTGTTAGCCAATATCTGACCTGTAAATATACGGAGGCGAATGCAAATGTTGTGTGAGTCTTGCAAAAAGAATCCAGCGACAGTATATGTGCAGCGCACGGTGAACGGTGTTACTACCGAAGCCCATTTATGCGAACAGTGCGCTAAAGAGCGAGGGGAATGGAATATCGTTGTTGGTCCCACGCTGAACTTCCCTGACTTTTCCCTGGGGAACCTTTTTGCCAGCTTATTGGAACAGCATACCGGACTGGCAGGGGCTCCGGTGGGCAGTACTGAGGATCGTTGCCCCGGTTGTGGTTTGACTTATTCTGACTTTCGGGAACAGGGCCGCCTCGGTTGCGCTCGTTGCTACACTACTTTTCGGGAACCGCTGAAGCCCCTTATCCGCAGGCTCCAAGGCAGTGTTCAGCATGTGGGCAAGGTGCCGCGGCGCCATAAAGGCAGAGCAAAACTGCGTTACAATCTGGAGTCTTTACGGCGGCAGCTTAAAGAAGCGGTAGCTAAAGAAGCATTTGAAACAGCAGCAAAATTTCGGGATCAAATAAAGGAAATGGAAGAACGATTGGAGGAGGCACAGTAAAATGGTGGATCCGGAACGGGTTTTTACCCAGGCTGATTCGTCTTGGTTGCAAGAGGGCCCTGATGGTGATGTGGTGATCTCAACCCGGATTCGCTTGGCCAGAAATTTAGCCGATTTGCCCTTTCCATCGCGCGCTAGCCGTGAAGAGCTGGAAGAGATCTTGTTGCGTTTGCAGCAAGCCAAAGAACATTTACCAGAGGCGAAACGATATCTGCTATTGGAGATTGGGCGCCTGTCGCCGTTGGAACAGCAAGTGCTGATTGAAAAGCATTTGGTAAGTCCGGAACATGTAAAGGATCCCCAAGAACGGGCGTTGCTGCTTCGCGATGATGAAGCTGTAAGCATTATGATCAATGAAGAAGACCATGAGCGGTTGCAGGTTTTACTACCGGGCCTTAATTTGGAACAAGCGTGGAAATTGGCTACTCGGCTTGATGATTCGCTGGAGCGGCAGCTGGAATATGCGTTCGACGATGAGTTTGGCTTTTTGACTTGTTGTCCCACCAACATTGGCTCTGGTCTTAGGGCTTCGGTGATGTTACATTTGCCGGCACTTGTGTTGTCTAAGCAAGCCAGCCGGGTATTTGGGACCTTATCCCAGTTTGGTTTGGTGATACGAGGCCTTTATGGGGAAGGGACCCAAGCCTTGGGGAACTTCTTCCAAATATCAAACCAACAGACTTTAAACCGTTCGGAAGAAGATCTAATTCATAATTTGCAGGCACTTACCAGCCAGGTTATCGAACAGGAACGCAGTGCCCGGAGGCGTCTTTATCAAGAGCTGGGGGATCGGTTGCCGGATATGGTCGGGCGTGCCTATGGGATTTTAACCCATGCCCGGCTCCTGGCCGGCGATGAGGCCATGCAGCTGCTGTCCCATGTGCGCCTGGGGGTAAACTTAAATTTGTTGCCGTCCATTGATCTGGCCAGGTTGAACCGGCTGCTGGTGGTCACCAGACCGGGATTTATCCAGCGGGTAGCGGGTGGTCCCTTGCAATCGCCGGAGCGCGATCGTAAGCGCGCATCGTTGGTAAAAGAACAACTATTGACAAAGAATAACCACTTGGAGGTGGATTAAATGTTTGCACGCTTTACCCAAAGGGCTCAACAGGTAATTATTTTAGCCCAAGAAGAAGCGAAACGATTAAATTATCCTTATGTCGGCACAGAACATTTATTGCTGGGCTTAATCCGTGAAGGCAGCGGGGTGGCTGCTCAAGCGCTCAATAACTTGGGCATTCAATTGGAACAAGTGCGTTCCGAGGTGGAAAAAATTATTGGCCGCGGTTCTGGCAGTCCGACTAAAGGCGAGGTTACCCTCACGCCGCGAGCCAAAAGAGTGATTGAGCTCGCTTTAGCCGAAGGGCATGGTATGGGGGTAAACTACATTGGTACTGAACATTTGCTGTTGGGATTGATTCGGGAAGGGGAAGGGGTAGCGGCCCGGACTCTAGAAAATTTAGGTGCTGATCTGGATAAGGTGCGGGTGGAAGTATTAAAATTGCTGGGTTCCTCAGGCCCGCGGGACGCTAAACGTGCCCCGGGGCGAGCTGCCGGAAGCCGGTCCTCTACACCTACCCTGGATTCTTTAGGCCGTAATCTTACGGTGTTGGCCCGGGAAGGTAAGTTGGATCCGGTTATTGGCCGGGTGAAAGAAATTGAACGGGTAATTCAGATTTTGTCGCGCCGGACGAAAAACAACCCGGCTATTATCGGAGAGCCGGGAGTGGGGAAAACAGCTATTGTTGAGGGGCTGGCCCAGCATATTGTAGAGGGCAAGGTTCCGGAATTGCTTAAGGATAAACGCGTCTTAATCTTGGATTTGGCCGGCGTAGTGGCCGGGACCAAATATCGGGGCGAATTTGAGGAACGGTTAAAAAGGGTAGTGGATGAGGTGCGGCAAGCAGGCAATGTGATTTTGTTTATCGATGAATTGCATACGGTGGTGGGGGCCGGAGCGGCTGAAGGGGCCATCGATGCCAGCAATATTTTGAAACCTGCTTTGGCCCGGGGTGAACTCCAATGCGTAGGGGCTACGACTTTAAATGAGTATCGTAAATATATTGAGAAGGATGCTGCTTTGGAACGCCGGTTCCAACCCATTATGATAGGCGAACCCTCGGCAGATGAAAGCTTTGAGATTTTGCAAGGCTTGCGCGATCGTTATGAAGCGCATCACCGGGTAAAATATACCGATGAAGCGTTGCAGGCAGCGGTGAAACTGGCCAATAGATATATTACTGAGCGGTTTCTTCCGGATAAGGCCATTGATCTTATTGATGAAGCCGGCTCTCGGGTCCGCCTTGCCACCTATGCAGCCCCGGCTGACGTGAAAGAGCTGGAGGAGCAGATGGAAGAGGTGCGCAAGGAAAAAGAAGCTGCGGTGGCGGCGCAAGAATTTGAAAAGGCGGCCCGTCTCCGAGATAAAGAAAAAGAGTTGCGAGGTAAATTGGAAGACAGCCGCCAGGAATGGCTGGACGATAAAGACAAATCAGGCGTGCAGGTGACTGCTAATGATATTGCCCATGTTGTGGCTGATTGGACAGGAATTCCGGTACAACGGTTGGCGGAAGAAGAGTCAGAACGGTTGTTAAAACTGGAACAGACACTACATGCGCGAGTGATTGGACAAGAAGAAGCAGTGGAAGCGGTGGCGCAAGCTGTCAGGCGGGCTCGGGCGGGGCTGAAGGATCCGGCACGACCAATTGGTTCCTTTATTTTCCTTGGGCCCACTGGCGTTGGTAAGACCGAACTGGCCCGGGCCTTGGCTGAGGCCATGTTCGGGGAAGACGAAGCCATGATCCGGGTGGATATGTCAGAATACATGGAGCGGCACACTGTATCGCGTCTCATCGGTGCTCCTCCGGGTTATGTGGGCTATGATGAAGCCGGTCAACTTACGGAGGCAGTGCGAAGGCGTCCTTACGCAGTGGTGTTGTTTGACGAAGTAGAGAAAGCCCATCCGGAAGTGTTCAATGTTTTGTTGCAAGTATTAGAGGATGGACGGCTTACCGACGGCCAAGGCCGAACAGTGGATTTCCGCAACACGGTGGTAATTATGACCTCCAATGTGGGGGCAGAGTTATTACGGCGCGAACCGACGGTGGGCTTTCGTACCGGAGCCGGAACTGAATATGAAGACATGAAAAGTCGAGTTTTGGAAGACCTAAAGCGGACTTTCCGGCCTGAGTTTTTAAACCGCATTGACGAAACGATAGTCTTTCACGCTTTAAGCCAGGAACATTTGCGGTCCATAGTGGACATCATGTTGGAAGAGGTATACGCTCGTCTGAAGGAACATGGGTTGAAGCTGGAAGTCAGTGTGGAAGCCAAGGATATACTGACCAAAGAAGGGTTTGACCCAACTTATGGAGCCCGTCCTTTGCGCCGGGCCATCACCCGCTTGGTGGAGAATCCGCTGTCAGAAGAACTGCTGGCAGGGAGATTCAAAGATGGAGACATTGTCCGCGCTGAGGCCGAAAATGGGAAGCTAACATTTACCAAGGAAAAGCATGAAACTGTGGCTAAAGAAGCATTGCCGCCGGAACAAAATAATCTGGTTGAGAACAACGAGGAATCTGAAATAGACGAGCCTTAATGCCCGGGGCGGTAGCCTATTATGCCGCCCCTGACTGTCCCATCAAGACTAAAAACAAGGGGAGAGGCAAGTGGCTCGGGAAAAAGAAACTTATCGTTGTCAGGAGTGCGGCTATGTGGCGCATCGCTGGTTGGGGCGTTGCCCGGATTGTGGGTCTTGGAACAGCCTGGTACTGGAAAGGCAAGAAACAAAATCGCGATCGTCATGGTCACCACCAGTATCTGCGCTGCCAGTGGAATCAATTGCCGATATTGATAGCGAAGATATTTTGCGGATCGATGCCGGTTCGGCTGAACTCAATCGGGTATTGGGCGGTGGTATTGTCCCGTCATCCCTGGTTTTGGTGGGCGGCGATCCCGGCATCGGTAAATCTACACTGTTGTTGGCCCTATCTGCTGCTTTGGCCCGAAGTTTGGGTCCTGTGCTTTATGTATCTGGAGAAGAGTCAGCCCAGCAGATACGGCTGCGGGCTGAACGGTTGGGGGCAGTGACGAAGCGTTTACTGTTATTTCCTGAAACGGACTTGGTCCAGGTGGAAGAAGCCGTACGGCAACAAAGCCCGGTACTGGTGGTGGTTGATTCTATTCAAACCATGTCGGTACCAACCAATTCCTCGCCTCCAGGGAGTGTGGCTCAAATCAGGGAGTGTACTGCGGCCCTCCTTCATTTGGCCAAAAGTCATGGGGTTACGATTTTTATCGCCGGGCATGTAACCAAACAAGGTGCTTTGGCCGGACCCCGGCTATTGGAACACATGGTGGATACTGTACTTTATTTCGAGGGCGAAGGGAAAAGCGCTTATCGAATTCTAAGGGCGGTGAAAAACCGTTTTGGTTCCGCCAATGAAATTGCCGTTTTCACCATGCAGCGGAAGGGGCTGCAAGAAGTACCCAATCCCTCCCAACTCTTTTTAAGCGATCGAGAGCAACCGGTGCCAGGGGCCATGGTAGTTGCAACTACCCAGGGTACGCGTCCGTTGCTGGTGGAAGTGCAGGCGTTGGTAAGCCCGACTGGTGGAGGGCTGCCGCGGCGTGTCGGCCGGGGGGTGGACTTAAATAGGCTGTTGATGCTGCTGGCAGTGTTGGAAAAGAGGGGCGGGCTTACATTGGCTGGATCCGATGTCTATGTAAATGTGGCCGGGGGTGTTCGGCTGGAAGATCCCGCTGCCGACCTCGGTTTAGCACTGGCCATCGCTTCTAGTTTCCGGAATCGCCCCTGTGTGGACTCTTGTGTTGCGGCGGGGGAAGTTGGTCTTACCGGAGAGGTTCTGAGCGTCAGCCATTTGGAAGCGCGCCTGAAAGAAAGCCTGTCTTTGGGCTTTAAACGGATGTTGGTACCAACCAGGCAACTAAATGCCATGTCAGCTATGTCAGGTGCGGCCGGATCTGGCATACTGGGATTGGAAAATGTGTCCCAAGCCCTTGAGTTAGCCTTTGAATAGTAATACGATAGGCTGGGTTGATGGCTAGAAAGATATCTGGTAAAAGAAGGGATGACGATGCGGCAAATTGGGGTTGTGGTTGAAAACCACGGGGATAGAGTAAAGGTGAAAATAGCCCGCACATCGGCTTGTGAGCATTGTGGTCAATGCACCGGCGCAGAGCGCCAACTACGGACTGTACTCACACCGCAAAAGGAAATTGTAGTGGAGGCTTTTAATGAGGCTCAGGCGGTGGAGGGCCAGGTAGTGGAGCTTTTAGCCCCGGGCTCCACTGTGCTTTTGGCAGCACTATGGGCTTATTTGATCCCTGGCTTCGCTTTTTTAGCCGGAGCGGCGGCGGGGCACTGGCTTGGGCCCGTTATCGGTATTAGCCAGTCG
>DATERQ010000020.1:0-2670 GCA_035271345.1 bacterium
CCCATTACCAGCCTGATTTCACGGACATATTTTCTGCAGACGCGCTCTAATTCGCTATCGGATAACTTAAGCGTATCAGCGACTATGCCGCCTTTTGCACCGCCAGCCGGAATACCAGCCAAAGCGTTCTTTATGGTCATCCAAAATGATAGCGCCACAACATCCTGATAGCTTTCCTCGGGGTGTATGCGTGTGCCTCCCTTGGTAGGTCCAAGCGCCGAATTATGCTGGACACGATAACCAGTGAAAGTTTTCACTTTCCCGTCGTCCATTCTTACCGGAAATCGTACCTTAAGGCTACGTTCCGGTTCGCGTAATTGCTCAATGACAGTTTCAGACAAACCCATACGCTTACCCACTAAATCCAATTGCTCCATAGCTGTTTCGTACGCTGTCTTTTTAGCCACAACAAGCCCTCCTTATTGTTAGTACCGAGACTTTTATGGTTAAGCTGATGCCCGCACACTAATTAATCTTAATCTCCAAGAGTTCGTCAAACCTGTTTACTACGTTTACGCCCGCTTGCCGCAGGGTCTCAATTTTAGATTCAACGGTGCCACTGCCCTTTTCTACAATTGCCCCCGCATGTCCCATTCGTTTGCCCTGGGGAGCGTTTTGACCCGCGATAAATGCATATACGGGTTTCGGATAAGAGGAGGTTTTAATATATTCTGCTGCCTGTTCCTCAGCGGCACCTCCGATTTCACCAATCATTATCACAGCTTTTGTCTCGTCATCATCGCGAAGCAATTGCAGCGCCTTCACAAAGCCTGTCCCGATAACCGGATCACCACCTATGCCCAAACAAGTCGACTGCCCTATTCCCCGAAAGGTAAGGTTAGAGGCTATTTCATGGGTAAGCGTCCCGCTTCTGGAAATGATGCCTACATTGCCTTCGCTATAGATGTAACCGGGCATAATACCAACCATGCCTTTTCCCGGGCTGATAACACCGATGGTATTGGGTCCGATAACATTGCACTTTGCGTTATCAGCAAGCGTTTTTATTTTTATTCCGTCGTGAACGGGTACATGCTCGGTGATTATTACGATTAACTCGATCCCACTTTCAATTGCCTCCACTGCAGCATCCAGAACAAACGGTGGAGGCACAAGAATCATGCTTGCATTACAATTGGTTGCGCTTTTAGCTTCCTTTACCGTATCAAATACCGGTACATTACAGACTTTTTGTCCGCCCCTGCCTGGAGTCACTCCTCCGACTACATGAACCCCATAATCGAGCATTTTTTGGGCATGGAACATCCCTTGTTTACCCGTTATTCCCTGAATTATAACCTTTGTGTTTTGGTTCACCAGTATAGCCATCTATATTCACCCTCTTACTCACCTGCTGCCTTTAGTTCTGCTAACAGTGTTTGTATAGCGTCCTCGGTAGTCCCGTGCTTTATGATTGGTACGCTGCGCTCCTCCAGTATCCGCCACCCTTCCTCCTGTCCATGCCCTCTCATTTTTACAACTACTACCGGTGAAATTCCATCATCGATTGCCTTTGCTATACCTCGGGCCATTATTTCACAATTGTTTATTCCACCGAATACATTGATTAAGATTCCCTTGACATTGGGCTTGTGCGCTATAATGTTTACGGCTTCGGCCATTTGCTCCTCGGTTACACCACCTCCCGTATCAAGAAAGTCCGAGGGTTCACCACCATAAACGGCAATCATATCCACCGTGGCCATCGCTAAGCCAGCTCCCCCGGCGATAACACCAATAGTTCCGTCTTCTCGTAACGGTACATAAGCTAGGCCGGCATTTTTAGCCCGCGCTTCCAATGGAGCCAATCTGTCCTCTCTGGACGGCCAATACTTCGACCTAAATCTGGCCGAATCATCCAGGACAATTTTGGCATCCAGGGCTATTACCTTCCCCGTTGTGGTAATCGCCAGCGGGTTAATCTCTGCGGTTGTGGCATCGCATTCAAAGAATAGCCGGATAAGGGAGAAGGCAGTACTGGCCACATTCCTCAGTACCTGCCCTTCCAGTCCAACAGACTTTAGCGGCTCATATAGTTGGTAAACCCAAAAAGGTTCTAGGCTGTTCAGTGGCATTTTGATAACTTGTGTACTGCCGCCTATCTGTTCTTCCACATTGATGCCGCCGGCGCGGGATACTATTAGCAAAGATTTTCCCCGCGAGCGGTCAATGGTTATGCCAACATATATCTCCTCGGCAATGCATATTTGCTCCTCAACGAGCAGCGTCTGCACCTTTTCATCATTGATAATGGAAGACAGCAAACGATCAGCGGCTTGAGCTGCTTCTTCCGGGGTTTCTACCAAAAGGATGCCCCCTGCTTTCCCACGTTTACCGCTTAGCACTTGGCTCTTAATAGCTACTGCTCCACCCAATTGACGCGCAGTTTGTTCGGCGCTGCTCGGGTTAGCCACTAGCTCTCCATTGGGAGTGGGTATACCAAACTGTTTAAGCAGCCGTTTTCCCTCATATTCATAGAGATCCAATGGTGCTTACCTCCTACCTCATGCTGTGCCCCAAAGCAAAACCCAAATCCAAAGCCTTCAGGTTTAGGTCCTTATGCTGTGGGCGAACATTGTTTACTAATGCCTTTTTTAAGGACTCCATGGAAGCAATTCTACTCGCCCCCACCACAGCCCCTAACATAACAATATTGGCACATATTTTATT
>DATERQ010000021.1:0-12342 GCA_035271345.1 bacterium
CCTTTTCCGGTGCCAGCGGCGACATCGCCCTTAGGCGTCCAATAATATCGGGTAGAACGGATAATACGTAGTCTATATCCTTTTTAGTGTTATCGCAACCCAAAGTAAGACGAAGCGAACCATGGGCAATTTCATGTGGAAGACCTATAGCCATTAAAACATGGGACGGGTCCAAAGAAGCGGAAGTACAAGCACTGCCACTCGAGGCAGCAACACCGGCTAGATCTAGACTTAAAAGTAGCGACTCACCTTCTATAAACTCAAACGAAAAATTTACATTGCCAGGTAGACGCATAGTTCGATGACCATTAAGGCGTACATTTGAAATGGAAGCTAGAACATTATCAATTAGATAGTCACGAAGTTCAACTAGATGTGCAGCTCTCTGGGGCAATTCTGCTTGGGCCAGCTCGGCAGCTTTGCCGAGCCCCACAATACCAGAAACATTTTCGGTGCCTGCTCTAAGCCTACGTTCTTGGGCGCCACCATAGATAATGGGTCTAATCTTGGTACCTCGCCGCACATATAAAGCCCCAATCCCTTTAGGTCCATAGATCTTGTGTCCTGACAGAGACAGAAGGTCCACACCGATTTTATCCACATCCACTGGAATATTGCCAATCGCTTGAACCGCATCAGTATGAAAGAGAACATCGTGTTGCTTTGCAATCCTTGCTACCGTATCAATGGGTTGGATGGTGCCAATTTCGTTGTTGGCAAACATAATACTGATCAATATCGTCTTTGCTGTTAAATGCCGTTGAACCAAGTCAGGGTCTATTAAGCCATCACTATCGACTGGCAGATAAGTTATTTGAAATCCACGCCGTTCCAGCTCCTCGGCCGTATGTAAAACAGCATGATGTTCAATACTCGTCGTAATAATATGTCGTCCCTGACCGGCTAAAGCAGATGCTATACCATTAAGAGCAAAATTATCCGCTTCGGTACCACTACCGGTAAAGACAATCTCACACGGTTCAGCACCAATAAGAGCTGCTACTTGAGCCCGGGCCTTTTCTATCGCAGCCTTCGCCTCCTGTCCCCAGCTATAAATACTGGATGGGTTACCAAA
This sequence comes from bacterium, assembly GCA_035271345.1. GTDB lineage: Bacteria > Bacillota > DTU030 > DUMP01 > DUMP01 > DUNI01. Next base: position 1,076 of record DATERQ010000021.1, read on the forward strand.
CTTATTTTGTAAATATGGCAGCATCGCTTCCAAAACTTTAGGGTGCATTGCCGTGGTTGCAGCATGATCCAAATACACGCGACGCATAAAATATCTCTCCTTTCGTTCCCGCAGTTATAACCGAAGTAATTAGCAACCCTTAGTCCAAAAATTATTCGTCGGTCCTAGTTTGGTTCTTCCTTCTGCCATTAAATCTGCCAGCGTAATGCTGTCTAATACTTTCACCATGCTATCCCGCAGCCGTTGCCAGAGTAAACGCTCTACGCAGGAATCAGCGTAATCACACATATCGACGCCCGGGGATTCAATTACGCATTGCACCGGCCCAATCGGCCCCTCCAGCACCCGTATTATATCCCCAGCAGTAATGGAAGACGGCTGTCGGGCCAAATAATAGCCCCCCTGCGCCCCTCGAACACTATTAACCAATCCCGCTTTGCGCAGTTCACTAATGAGCTGTTCCAGATAGGATTCAGACAGGCTTTCCAACTCCGCTACTTCTTTGAGCGGCACAGGGCCTTCGCCATGTCTACGGGCTAAAGTCAGCATGGCTCGCATACCATAACGACCTTTGGTGGACAATCTCACAGCTCTCTCCCCTTAATTCCCAGTAATCCACTAGATTTACTTGGCCTTAAACTAACATAGCTTCCCTTAGATGTCAAGGGGGAAAGTTCTATTTCCCTTGACAGGGGGAAAGTTCTATTTCCATTTACTCCACCACCGTTGTAGACGGTCCTTTATTTGTTTTTCAAAGCCGTTATCTGTAGGTTTGTAATAAGACCTGCCGGAAACAGCCGGAGGTCTATAATCCTGCTTGACAAAATTGCCGGGGTAATTATGGGGGTATTGATAGTCCATGGTTAAGCCTGACTTTTTACCCTCCTGGATGGACAAGTTTTTGAGCGATAGAGGAACCGGTTCCAGCGGTAGATTGTCCACATCAGCCAAGGCTTCTGTTAAAGCCAGATAAGAAGCATTGCTTTTGGGCGCTGTTGCCACATAAATAGCAGCTTGGGCTAAAAGGAGCTTTCCCTCGGGCATACCAATCATCTCCAGGGCTTTTGCAGCCGATACAGTTATCTGAAGCGCTTGGGGATCGGCGTTGCCAACATCTTCAGCAGCCGCAATAACTAAACGGCGAGCAATAAAAAGTGGATCTTCCCCCGCCCTAATCATCCTTGCCAGCCAATACAAAGCTGCATCAGGATCACATCCGCGCAGGCTTTTTATAAAAGCCGACATACAATCATAATGGCAGTCTGCAGTACTGTCGTAAGGCAACATCTTTACCGCTACTTGCTGTACCAATTCGGCGTTTATGAGTTTTTCATTATCAATGGAAAAAATGGCCGCATATTCCAATAAATTAAGGGCTGAACGCGCATCCCCAGACGAAAACAATGCCATAATTGTGGCAGCTTTATCCGTTATTGTCACCCCCCAAGCACCCAAACCTCGCTCCTTATCAGCCAGCGCACGTTTAAGAATGATTTTAATGGCTTTATCGGATAGCGGCTGAAGGCGAAGAACACGGCAGCGAGACATCAAAGGCGCAGTAAGGCAATAATGAGGATTTTCAGTGGTCGCCCCTATAAGGATAAAAGTCCCTTCTTCCACAAAAGGAAGAAGGGCATCTTGCTGAATTCGGCTAAATCGATGAATTTCGTCTAAGAATAATACCGTTCGCTGGCCAAATGCCCGTAGCCGTTCTTGGGCTAACTGCACTCCTTTTCGCACTTCAGCTACACCTGCTGATACTGCACCCAAGGGGTAAAAGTAAGCCCTGGAGTGTTGGGCCAATAATCGGGCTAACGTGGTCTTGCCACAGCCTGGCGGGCCCCACAATATTTGCGAAACCAAATGTCCCTTATCCAATGCCACTCGAAGCGGCGAATCAACTGCCAAGACTACCTCTTGCCCAGCGAATTCTTCCAGCGACTGCGGTCGCATCCGGTCTGCTAACGGGGCTTTAACTCTGCCTAGCGCAGAGAACAAGGTCTCATTTATCATCAGCGGTCACCTTCAAGGATGTTGGTTACAACTTTAAGCACATAATCGGCCGCTGTTCGGTCTACATCCTTATGAGTAACAAAACGAACCGTATTAGGGCCGAAACCAGTAGCCCTAACACCTTTTTCTGCCATCCGATCAAGGAACCGTCGTGCAGTCCATATTTCATCCTGTAAGTCAACCAACACAATGTTGGTGTCAGGCGACAACACAGCCAATCCGGGGATCTTAGACAGACCTGCGGCTAAGTATCGGGCCAAACCATGATCCTCCGGCAACCGTCTGATCATTTGTTCCAGGGCCACAATCCCCGCTGCGGCCAAAACCCCTGCTTGTCTCATGCCGCCACCAAGAAGTTTGCGCCATTTACGAGCCCGGACAATAAATTCTTCGGTGCCAACAATCAAAGACCCCACTGGCGCACACAAGCCTTTAGAAAGACAAAACATAACAGAGTCAGCGTAGACAGCAATTTGCTTCGCTTCCACATCCAAGGCCACTGCTGCATTAAAAATTCGGGCCCCATCCAGATGTAAGGGAATACAGTAATGTTTTCCCATCGCCGCCAGGCTCTCCATATTAGTCAAGGGTATAGCCGTCCCACCAGCACGATTATGGGTGTTTTCAAGCAAGATCAGTCCGGTGGTAGGGAAATGGATATCATCAGGTCTAATCGCCGCTTCCACGGCAGCAGGATCCAACATTCCTTTGCAGCCGGGAATTGTGCGCGTTTGAATTCCGCCAATCCTGGCAGCACTGGCAACCTCATAATAGAATACATGGCTTTCGCTTTCCAAAAGGATTTCTTGTCCCGGTAGGGTGTGTGTCAGGATAGAAATCAAATTGCCCTGGGTTCCGCTGGTCACAAACAACCCTGCTTCTTTTCCTAACAATTCCGCCCCAATTTGTTCCAGCTTATTTATGCTGGGATCCTCTCCATACACATCATCTCCCACCTGGGCTTCAAACATAGCCCTCCTCATCTCTTCGGTAGGCAAAGTGACGGTATCGCTGCGGAAATCAGCCCTGATCTGTATCTTGCTCATCAAAATCTCCTTTCTCTAAACCATATATTCATTCGGGTCCGCAGGCGCGAATTCCCTTTTCAGTAATTAGGTAGTGCAGCGGCACATCATGGTCATCTTGAGGAACCGATGACATCACCTGCAGCTCAAATGCCAACCCGGAAATAATAATGTCTTTAGCCTTGGATAATAGGCGGTCGTAATAACCAGCCCCATAACCTATCCGATATCCCTGGGGTGAAAACACAACGCCAGGCACTATGATTATATCCAGTTTTGACAGCGGAATCATTTTCGCCGCAACATCCGGCTCCAATAGACCATAATAGCCAGGTTTAAGGTCGGACCAAGCCTTGATTTCAAATAGCAATAACTCACGCGTTTGGGGTACGCATCGCGGCATGGCAACTGACTTGCCCAATTTTATCGTCTGCTGCACCAAAAACTGAGTTTGTATTTCCGAACGCACCCCAGCAAACAGAAGTATGTGTTTCGCCCGTCTGTAAAGTGGCCAAGAGAGCACATGTTTAGATGCTGCCAGGCTTAGCCACTCGCGTTCCCGCAAATCGAGGGCATCCCGCTGCTTAATAATATGCTGACGAAGGCTTTCTTTGTCAGGTAATTGTCTCATACAGTCCTGCCCTCCATATTCAATAGATCACGAATACACTCTCCGACCATTAAAAGACCTACTACCGGTGGCACGAAAGAAATGCTACCCCATAAACGGGGCTTGTTTTCGAGTTCGCGAAGGTGATATGTAGTTTCAATGATTGGCTCCGCCGAGGACACTACCTTAACCCCTGAATTTATATCAAGACGTCGTAGTCCACGTCTAATCTGTCGGGCCAAAGGACAACCGCTGGTCTCGGAAATATCAAGCACCCGAAAACCCGCTACGTTTATTCGATTGGCAGCCCCCATACTAGAAATCAGCGGTATGCCCATCTGTCGAGCCCTTGCAATAAGATCTACCTTCGCCAGCACATCATCCATGGCGTCCACAATATAACTATACCCTGAATTCAAAAGCATGGAAGCTGTTTGTGGCTGATAACGAATTCGTTTTGTCACAACCCGAGCCCAGGGAACAATACTAAGAATGCGCTCCTTCATTACTAATACTTTGGGAAAGCCGATAGTCTTTTGGGTGGCATGAAGTTGACGGTTGATGTTGCTTCGCTCTACCAAATCAGGATCCACCAATATCAGTTTGCCAACGCCTGCACGGGCTAAAGCTTCGGCCGCAAACGACCCAACCCCGCCGATGCCAAACACGGCTACCGCAGCTTGGTGTAGTTTTTCCAACCCTTCTTTACCAACAAGGGCAACGGTGCGGTCAAACTCTTCACGCAATTTTGCCACCCCTAACAAAAATACCCCACCATGCCGTGGGTCGGCTGTTTTTGAAGCTGCTCTCTCAAGCAGGTGGGTGCTCGCCTGGCAAATTTGTACGTCCCCAGAGGGGCATGCACGTGCTTGCCAGAGACTGGGCTCCCTCTTCAAAGGTGTTGGCTCAAAACTAGCCGACTCACCACGTACACAGCAGGGATCTCTTGGTCACTTACATCTTAGCATAACCCGTGCAGCAAATCAAGCATAAGTATTGGTCTATTCGGGTTTGTTCAGCTCCACAAGCCCTACTTTACCTGCTTTGGCTGTTAATTCCAAATTTACCTCGGCTAGCTGTTTTGGGGTCACGAAGCCGGGTGCACCAGTTAATAAACACGTTCCCGAAGCTGTCTTGGGAAAAGCTATCACATCTCTAATGCTGTCCGCCTGGGCAAACAGCATCAATAAGCGGTCAAAGCCAAAAGCGATGCCGCCATGTGGCGGCGTGCCGTATTCAAATGCCTCCAATAGAAAGCCGAATTTTTCCCTTGCTTCCACCTCTGTAAAACCCAATACTTGAAATAGCTTTTCTTGAATCTCTCGCCGGTGAATCCTAATACTGCCACCGCCAATTTCAACGCCATTTAAAACCAAATCATAAGCTTTGGCCCGCACTTTTCCCGGATTAGTGTCAAGATATGGCAAGTCCTGTTCCAGCGGCGATGTAAATGGGTGATGCACAGCCTGGTAGCGTTTTTCTTCCTGGTCCCACTCCAGAAGAGGGAAGTCTGTAACCCAAACGAAATTCATGGAATCTCTATCAATAAGGTTTAGCCTTCGCCCCAGCTTTAAGCGTAACTGGCCCATCGCTAGTGCCGTAGTATGTGGATCGGCCGCCATCAACAATAACAAGTCCCCGTTTTCGGCTTCAAAAGCCTGTTGCAATTGCTGAATTTCTGATGACGATAACGCCTTGGCCAATGGCGAACGTATCTGCCCTTCTGATTCTATGACAATCCAGGCTAACCCTTTCGCACCCAATTGTGTTACCACCGTCGCCAATTCTTCAATCTCCCGCCGACTAAAACCGCCACCGCCAGGAACTTTTAACCCCCGAATACAGCCACCCTGTTGTAACGCCTGCCCAAAAACACGCAAATCTGTGCTTGCAAATATGCGGCTGACATCCACCAAGGGTAAGCCGAATCTTAAATCGGGTTTGTCGCTGCCATAACGCAGTAAAGCTTCCTTATAGCTTATCCGTGGAAAGGGAATCATCAATGTCCGATCTAAAACCTCCTTGACCACGGTGACCATCATCTTTTCCATGAGAGCTTGGACATCAGACGCCGTTACAAATGACATTTCTATGTCTATTTGGGTGAATTCTGGCTGTCGATCGGCCCTTAAATCTTCATCACGAAAACAGCGGGCCAGTTGGAAGTAACGCTCAAGCCCACTTGCCATTAGAAGTTGCTTAAACAACTGTGGCGATTGTGGTAAAGCATAAAACTGTCCTGGATTTTGTCGGCTTGGGACCAAAAAATCTCTGGCTCCCTCGGGCGTGCTTAAAGTAAGCATTGGCGTTTCAATTTCTAAAAAACCATGGGCCGAAAGAAAATCTCGCACTGCTTTAGCAGTACGGTGCCTTAGAACCATATTTTTTTGCAGTTTCGGTCGCCTGAGATCCAAATGCCGATACTTTAGCCTTACCGTTTCGTCTACATCAATGTCGTCTTCAATATAAAACGGCGGTGTTTTAGCCCTATTTAAAACCTGGGCCACCTGCACTTGTAATTCAATTGTCCCGGTTTCGAGGTCTGGATTCTCAGTCCCTAAGGGCCGCTTTTGAACCCGCCCTTTAACAGCAAGAACATACTCGCCTCGAACCTTTTCTGCTAAAGGAAAATATTCTGGGGCCAGCTCCGGGCTAAAAACCACTTGTACTAAACCGGAATAATCCCTTAAATCTACGAAGATAAGTCCACCATGATCGCGGCGTCGCTGCACCCAGCCGTTTAAAACCACTTCTTCACCGATAAGTCCTGGCAACTCGTTGACCATATGGGTGCGCTGCCATTGTTCTTGACGTGGTGCCAAGTTTATACGCCCTCCCGCAAATAAGTCGTTAGCCCATCAATCTCCACTTCCCGTTGTTCACCGGTAACCATATTGCGTACTGCCACCGCATCACGAGTTAGCTCATCCCCGCCCACCAAAATGGTAAACTGCGCCTGCCGACGATCAGCCGCCTTAAACTGGGCCCGTAAGCTAGTTTCACGATAATCCTTATCACTTGCAATGCCAGCCCGCCGTAAATGGGTCAAAATGGCGAATGCCGTCTGATTGTCTTCCGGGGAAAGTGTTACTATATATGCCACTGGTTGATTTTTATCGGGAACCCTTATCCCAGTCTGATCCAAAGCCAATAGCAAGCGGTCCATCCCCATGGCGAAACCCACCGCCGGGGTAGGAGGTCCGCCGCATTCTTCGACTAAGCCGTCGTAGCGCCCACCACCACAAATAGCAATTTCCTCTCCTAACCCCGACCAGGTTATTTCAAATACAGTCTTAGTGTAGTAGTCCAATCCCCGTACCAACGTGGGATTGATCACGTATTTGGCCCCGATCCCGACTAAGGATTGTTGTACAATCCGGAAATGGTTCTTACATTCCGGGCATAGATACTTCAGCATTCGTGGGGCTTGATCTGTGACTGCGCGGCAGCTTTCTTCTTTACAATCTAGCACCCGCAATGGATTGCGCTCCATTCTCTTCACACAGCTGGTACAAAGTTCATCTTTGTGGGAATAGAGATATGATAGCAATGCCTGGCGATAATCCTGTCGGCAACTGGGACAACCAATGCTATTTAATTGCACTTCCAATTGCATCAGCCCTAACCGGGAATACAGATCCAAAGCCACAGCTATAACCTCAGCATCCATAGTGGCATCCCGGGCTCCAATGGCTTCGATGCCAAATTGATCAAACTGGCGATAGCGCCCTGCTTGTGGGCGATCATAGCGAAACATTGGGCCCACATAGTACATTTTTACCGGTTGAGGGCCGACATAAAGACTGTGTTCCAGGTAGGCACGTACGGTGGGTGCCGTAGCTTCTGGTCTTAAGGTAATGCTTCTCCCGCCGCGATCTTTAAACGTATACATTTCTTTTTCTACTATATCCGTGGCCTCACCCACACCCCGCTGAAATAGCTCAGTGTGTTCGAACAGCGGAAGACGGATTTCCCCATAACCATGAACAAGGCAGCACTCTCGGATAATTCCTTCCACATACTGCCATCGGTTCGCCTCCTGTGGTAAAATATCGCGTGTTCCTCGCGGTGCCCTGGTAAGCATATAATCCCTCCTAGTTTTCTCTATACGTAAACCCCCCCTACCCCGACATAAGGCTTGCCAGGGATGGGAGGGTTCCCACGGTGCCACCCTGCTTAGGCATAATACCCTACTTAGAGAATAACGGCATCAACGGGGCGAGCCTGTATAATTTAGCCAACCGCTCTGGCTTGTCTTTTGGTATGCGGTTATGGCCTTTGCTCACAGTCACTTCATCGGCCCCTTGAACATCCGCATTAACCTACTATCCCCATCAGCACTTTATCTTGATCCCGAGGTCGCTTTTTATTTTAGCCCTTCCCGGGGATGATGTCAATTAGCCTTAGTGGGTGTACCATTTGTGTTGACTAAAAGTAGATTCTAGGTACCCGGGCTCCAATACCACACAAGATCTCCAAATCAATGGTGCCGGCCAATTGAGCCAGGTCACCAGCGCTAATGCTATCTTCGCCTTGGCTTCCGATGAGTACCACTTCGTCGCCAAGAACGGCTTGGGGTATATTGGTTACATCCACTACGCATTGGTCCATGCATATGCGACCAACCACAGGACATCGCTTACCCTTAATCAGAACCTCAGCCTTATTGGAAAGGCGGCGATTAAAACCATCAGCATAACCTACCGGTAGTGTGGCCAATACTCGCCTGGAATCAGTGGTATAAGTTCGTCCATAGCTAACGGAAGTCCCTGCGGGTACTGTTTTTAGATACACCACCCGAGTCTTGAAAGCCAGCGCTCGTTGAAGCGTTATTGGACGGTTGGTACTCGGGCCAGGCCAACAACCGTACAATATGCAGCCGGGTCGCACCAGATCAAAATAGGTTTCCGGATAATCCAAAATCCCAGCGCTATTGGCCAAATGCCGTAAGGAAAAATCATACCCTTGCTGATTTAAGTTTTCTAAAGCCTGGTGAAAACGGTTTACTTGCAAACCTGTGTATTCTTTGTCCGCTTCATCGGCCGATGCAAAGTGGCTGAAGATGCCCCCCACCTGCAATCCAGGCAGCTTTGCAATTTGATCCATGAACCGGGTTGCTGTTTCAGGCCCAATCCCGATCCGACCCATCCCAGTATCGATTTTAAGATGTGCAAGAGCCACAGACCTCATTTTCTGGGCTGTGGCGGAGAGGGCCTGCGCTAGTTCAACGGAACACAAGGCCTGGGCAATATTATAACGTATTGCTTCCTCTATTCCCCCGCCAGGAATGCTTGTCCCCATCACCAAAATCGGAACATTTATACCTTGTTCCCGCAAAGCTACTGCTTCATCTAGTGTGGCCACAGCCAAAGAGGCGGCACCGGCCTCCAGTACCGTTTGCGCCACTTTAAAGGCCCCGTGGCCATAAGCATTGGCTTTTACTACTGCCATCACTTTGACCTGCGGTCCCACTAGTTTTTTAATTGCTTGCAAATTGGCCCGTATAGCCTTTAGGTCCACTTCAACCCAAGTCGGGCGAAGCATCATTAAGAATACCCCCTTCCACTTTCCACTGCTTTGCAATAAGATTCGCTACTGGAAAACAGAAATCCTTCCTGTGCACGCAAATAACCAGGGCAGTTGGGAGGCCAAGATTAAGGGCTGCCCCTAGGGGCAGCCCTGGACAGATAATATAGCCGCTTATTTAGAATTCCTGACTTCGGTAAAGTATTCCTTTGTAATCTTAATTACCACTGGTGACAATCCCAGCAACCCAACCAAGTTCGGGATCGCCATCAATCCGTTTAAGGTATCAGCTAAATCCCAGATAGCCTCCAGGGCTCCTATGGCACCAATAAAAAGGAAGGGGATGAAGAATATTCTGTAGCCGAGGCGGATCTTTGGCCCGGCCAAATATTCTAGGCATTTTTCACCGTAGTATTCCCAGCTCAGCATGGTTGAGTAGGCGAAAAGGGCCACCCCAGCCACGACAAGGTACTGACCAATGCCGGGAAGTACTTGCCCAAAAGCCAAAGCAGTCAACCCGGCTCCTGTTTCACCTGTCTGCCAAGCCCCGGTGAGGATGATGCTCAGGGCAGTGATTGAACAAATAACGAGCGTATCGGCAAACACTTCGAATATACCCCAAAAACCTTGTTCTGCTGGGTGTTTAACCCTGGCAGCGGCGTGCACAATGGGTGCGCTACCGAGTCCAGCCTCATTACTGAAAATACCGCGGGCTACGCCCCTACTCATGGTCAATGCTACTGTGCTGCCAAGAAATCCGCCTACGGCTGCTGTCCCGGTGAAGGCATTTCTCACTATAAGTCCCAAGGCCGCCGGCACTTGGCCAATATTCATTAGAATGATGACAATACCAGCAATAAAATAGAAGATGCACATAAACGGCACCAAAATCTCAGTAACCCTAACAATACTCTTCAGCCCGCCAATGATTACAGCCCCCACCAATACCACAATGGCGAGACCGCTAACAGTGGTTGGCACATTGAAATAAGTCTCCATTACTTGTGAAATCGCGTTGGCCTGGGTCATGTTGCCAATACCCAAAGCAGCCAAGGCTCCAAATACGGCAAAAATGGAGGCCAACCATTTGGCATTCAGGCCTTTTTCAATGTACTTAAAGGGACCACCAATAACGGTACCATCGGGCAAGACATCACGATAATGAACAGCCAATACCGCTTCCGAATATTTGGTGACCATACCAAAAAAGGCTGAAATCCACATCCAAAATACTGCCCCCGGTCCGCCGCTGGCAATAGCGGTGGCTACACCGGCAATATTACCAACGCCAATGGTGCCTGCCATGGCAGTTGCCAAGGCCTGGAAAGGGGTAACCTCGCCGCCCACCCCTTCCCCTTTTTCTGTTAACCGGCCCAGGGTCATTTTTATAGCATAACCAAATTCCCTCACCTGCAACCAGTTCACCCGTATGGTAAGATAAATCCCTGTTCCAATAAGCAGTATCTGCATGGGTGGGCCCCAAACCAAAGCATTAACCTTTGCATTTAGTTCTAATAAGGCTTCCATTGTCCATCTCCTTTCCCTTTGAGCATTTTCCCACTTGATTGTCTCCCATCCTTATTGACACCCTTTGCCCACTATTGCCCCCCTTTTGCCTATTATCACCTCCCCGCAACATTCCGACTATTTGAACCATGTTAGGGCCTGGATCACGCTGACCCAGGCTCTTTACAGGCCCTTATTGTTAATTTAATAGTTCTATAACAGGAGTATACTGCCGTCCTTGTTCTTCGGCTACCGCTTCAAACGTCACTTTTCCGTCTGCTACATTCAGGCCCTTTGCTAAGGCTGGATCATCTCGCATCGCTTGTTTCCAGCCCTTATTAGCTAGCTGTAGGGCATAGGGTAAAGTTGCGTTAGCCAAAGCAAAAGTTGCTGTTCGCGGCACTGCACCTGGAATATTAGGTACCGAATAATGAACCACACCGTGCTTAATAAAGGTAGGATCGCTGTGGCTAGTGACTCGATTAGCCGTTTCCACAGAACCGCCTTGGTCAATGGCTACGTCCACAATCACCGATCCTGGCTGCATAGCCTTAACCATCTCTTCTTTCACCAAAACAGGTGTGCGA